>JAACTI010000554.1 GCA_009993495.1 Deltaproteobacteria bacterium
TCAATGGCTTGGCGTAATTGCTCAATGCTATTAAAACTTGCTCCCCTGAGCGCTTTGCGAGAAAAAATCCCGAACCAAATCTCCACTTGGTTTAACCAGCTGGCTGAAGTGGGAGTGAAATGGAAGTAAATATTAGGATGTACAGCTAACCAAGCATCATTTTTCTTATGAATACAGTAGTTATCAAGGATGACATGAAGCTCTTTGTCCTTGGGGAGGTCCAAAAGCAATTGATCCATGAACGCCAGGAATTCTACTCGCCGTTTTTGCCGGGTAGTTTGTGTGTGAATGGCTCCGGTTGCGACCTCCAACGCCGCAAAGAGATTGAGCGTGCCGTGTCGTTTGTAGGTACTCTTAAAACCTTGAACAATCTTGCCGTTCTGCGTTGCTACATAGCCCGTAGAACGTTCTAAGGCTTGAATGCTGGGCTTCTCGTCTATGGATATCACGATGGCGTTTTCTGGGGGATTGAGATAAAGTCCAACAATATTGGCTGATTTCGGAATAAATTCTGGATCGGTACTCACACACCAACTTCGTTGACGGCTAAGACATATACCCTCTTTACGCAACAGGCGCCATACTGCGTGTACGGATGTATCAAGATGTTTTGCAACTGCTGGACCATCCCATCGGGCTTGGCCGCTTGGCGGTGGAAGTTCCAAAGTCTTCAAAACCTTATGGCGAAACTCCGCCTCGTAATGCAACGGTTTCCCAGTCCGGGGCCGGTCTTTGAGCCCCTGGACGCCTTGTTTCTCGAAACGACGTCGCCATTCGATAACCGTGTTGGGGCGCACTTTCAGATCTCTGGCAATCGACAGGACTAGTTCACCACGGAGACACTTCAAGATGATTTTTGCACGCTCCACTAAACGCGACTCCTCGGTGCGGCTGTGTGCCCACTGTTCCAATATCTTTCTGTCAAGCTCTGAACATTTGGGTATAGGAGCTTTTCTGGGCATGGGCTTTTCCTC
>JAACTI010000023.1 GCA_009993495.1 Deltaproteobacteria bacterium
CATCGCCAGCCCCTGCTTTTCGATGTAAAATAGATGCAAAATATTTCTTGACAAGCCAAAACAGCCCCCCTATACTCCACCTGTCGAAAAGCAATGTCTTATCAATTCAATTATATACCACTTTCAGAAATTCAAAGAGTACTTGATGAGTATAAAGATCAAGGAGTCGATGTGGTTTCTATTATGGACGATAACCTTTTCTTAGATGAAGAACACGTTCGGAAAACCATCAATCTTTTGTCGGAAAGAAATTTAAAATGGATGGCCAATGTGAGAGCTGATTCCATAATTGGAAAAGTAGAAAAGCTCACACAAAGTGGGCTTGTGGGGGCATATCTAGGAGTTGAATCGTTCTCTAATGAAACCCTCAAGGATTATAAAAAAAGGGAGACAACTGACCAGATTGATCAGGCAATAAAAGAGCTTAAATCCTACGGTTGCTACATTTGGGGTACATATATGTTCTGTGAGCCAAATGCCACTATCGAAAGCACAAGAAAAGAAATAGAACATTTAGCATCGTTGGATTTGGATCTCGTTATTCCCACTATTCTTACTCCATATCCAGGCACGCCTCTTTTTAAAAAGCTTGAGCATTTGATAATTGACTGGAATTGGAGACACTATGACAATGGTCATATAGTATGGAAACACCCACATATAAGGCCTGAACAGGTAAAAACGATATATATTGACTCTTTTGCAACATCCAACTGTGCCAAAATCTCGACATTTACTGAACCAGATCTGGGAAACAGCATCATTAGCACTATTTAAAATCTTTTTTAAATAAAGAATAGGGGGTTGTTAACAAATGTCCGCTGTTTTAATACGCAAAGCCAGGATGGTTTTACCCACGGTGCTGGGTATCGATGCTGAAGTGGAGTTCTTTCACAGTGAGCCTAAAGAAGGTCCCCGGTACGTTGAACTGAAGGCAACAATCAACGGACAGCCTGTGGAAGAAAAGATTCCGGTGACAGATCTGGTCAGTCCGGGTGAGATTGCGCTTCTTGAATGGCCAAATCAGGATAGATTGAAGATCGATCTAACAAAATGGGGGATTAGTAAGTTTACCGAAGACCAGGTATTCGATCTTACTGCAGTCGCATATAGCCCGGCTAGCGGTTATAGCAAGGAAAGTGCTATGGAGGTTAAAATACCACTGCCAGTTATCATTGTTCATGGTACCATATTAAAAGAATGGTGGGATCAGGATTCATACTGGGAGCCATACTACAGCCTGCACAAATTTCTTGCAAAAAACGGTTACGATATTGATGATACATCTGGCTATAGAAGCGTTTGGGGTCCGCCTGATATCCTTTTTTCTCCGCAGGATGCCACGTCCGAAGATATTGTCAAGCAAATGGACAACTGGATAGACAATGCTCTTAAAAATACCTATGCTGCAAAGGTAAATATCATAGGAGTCAGTTTAGGAGGACTGGTGGGACGCTATTATATAACTGAGTACAACGCTTCTAAAGTATATAAACTTCTCCTGGTGACTGTGGTGAATGAAGGGAGCAGCCTTTTTGAAGGTAAATATATTCTCGGTATACCAACGAGGAGGGCAGCGGAAGCTCTTCTTCGAAACACTGAGGGGAAAGTGAATATTTTAAACTGGCTTTTCCCTACCTATCAGTCTCTTTATACTCCTGAGGGCAAAGAAGTACCACACCCCTTCAAGAATCTCTTTCACGAAAATGGTTATGATAAACCTGCTCCTCCGGGCGTACATTATTACAGTATCTTCAGCGCGGAAAGGGAAACCCCATACCGGCTCGTGGTGGAAAAAAAAGGCAATGATTGGTACAAAGTAACGGGTGATAAGCAGATCGGCAAAGGCGACGGAAACAGCGTAGTACAAAGTTACAAGACATTCGGACATAACATCCTGGTGCCCACAAGAACACACCACGCCTTCATGCTCGGGGATACTATGGTGCAATCCACAATTCTTAAGGTTCTAGGTTGTAAACCAGAAGAACTCTGCATTCCTGGGGTGTGATCTTTCCTTTACTTTGAACGTGTTCCATCACCAACCGCTTTGTCTTTTTATGGTGATAGATTGAGGATTCAGTTTCTGCGTTTCCATTCAAGGCATTTCAATTCGATGGTAATGGATATAGAGGAGAGGATGCTTATTCTGCCTAAAGTCAAGATAAGGGAGGAGTAGATGAAAGAAGAAGAGATTACTTATTTACGTTTCTCTCCATCAGACATCCTGGATTTTACCTGGGATAAATATCAAAGGAAGGTCTCCCGGCTGAATCATCCTGTGGTTATTGCCTGGGCGCTCACTCATGCCTGTGATTTGAGATGCATTCATTGTGTGGTGGAAGCAGGGGAACCTGCCGAGTATGAGTTATCCACTGAAGAGGCATTTATGGCTATAGATAACATGGCAGAGGCCGGTAAAATCGATGAGGTGCAAGCCAAGCGAATCGAGCAGGAACTGGGGCTGATTTTCAAGGACGAAGTGGAAAAGGTGGTTTTTGCCGGACTCAAGGGCACAGGGAAAAAACGTCAATATATCGAATCCATCCGCGCCGGGAAAATCGACCCCTACTCCCTGGTCAAAGAGGTCCTGTCCACTTTTCTCAAAGTCGAAGGACCAAAGCGTACCGCCATCACGCATTAGGATAAGCCGGCAGATACCGCCCTTGGTACTTTGGCTTAACCCGCAAACCGGTCAGAAGCATGTCCGAGTTCTAAATATAGACTCTTTGAGAGCTTTGAAAATCTGCCAACGCCAGGCAAATCGTCATCCCGGCGAAAGCACCGTCGGTTCTAATCTGTTCAGTATTTGGGAAGTGTGATCACAGCAGAACAATTTTATACGCTAACCAATTGCATTTAATTCGGGCCGGAAAATGTCTCGATTGTGCGCCTCTACAATTAGCCAAGCGCGGACAGTCCTTTACGATCAATGAGATCAAGAAGCCGCTGCGCAGGGCCGCTTGGATTTTTTTTACCCTGCTCCCATTGCTGCACCGTTGTTTTGCCGAGGCCAAGAATGGTAGCAAACACTGCTTGGCTAACATGGTTAGCTGTCCGAATACGCCGGATGTCTTCAGGCTGGTATGAACGTTGCGGTGGCAAGCAAAGTGCGTCGATTTTGCGCATGGTAATTTCATCCATGGCTCCAACCTTAAAAAGGTCACGTGCCATTTCGTTCGCGATGTCCAAAATTTCACTCATGATGTTGTACCTCCCATATCGAGCCGCTCGTCAACAGTTCATCTACTTGTCTATCGTTCGCAGACAGGAAAGACTCCGCAGCCAGACTTAATGCAGCTTCCTCCCTGCCTGAAATGTTCGCCTTGTCACTCTTGGCAAAGGCGTAAAGAAATATAATTCGTTCCGAATTTGGCTTTTTGTACCCTACGATAGTTCGGTATCCTCCACTTTTACCGCTGCCCGTCCGTGCTAAACGTTTCTTGAATAGGTAGCCACCAAGATCGGCGTCATACCTCCCAGCGATAACTTCCGCCGCTGTGTTGTACAAGGCAGAGTCCGATATGTCCTCTCTGCGCGCCCACCGGTCGAACCATTTGTTTTTAAACACTCGCATTGGATGTAAATATCTCACTTAGTGGGACAGTTTGCAAGTCTTTTTTGCTCTCTTCTGGAGATATCGGAACCCATAAGACTGTCAATGCATTTTCGTGAATCGCCGTTTTTAGCATAACCTTTTACCAGAACAGAAAATATCAAAGTTTCCCTTCTTTCGAATAACCACCGGCCAGATTCTCCTTGACAAATAGAACGACCGTTCTACATTATGGCGGTATGATATTCTCAGAGGAGAAAGATCGTGTCCCTTCCTGCCGCCGTCTATCGTCCACGAAATCCGCAAGATTCGGATTATTACCGCTGCGTTGAGGACAATTTTGAAACCTTCATCCAAATCTATGATGAACATTATTCACGGCAGTACGGCTTCTGGCGGCCCTATGTCGAGCAGGTGATCTACCGCTATCTCGATTGCGGTAATTTGCACAACGGGTTTGCCCGCGTGAAATGTAAAGACTGCGGCCACGAATATTTGCTGGCATTTTCTTGCAAGCGCCGCCACTTCTGCCCATCATGCCACCAGAAGCGGGTGGTGGAATTCGGGGAATGGCTCTGCATGGATGTCCTCAAGAAGATACCTCACCGGCATTTCGTATTCAGCATCCCGAAAATCCTCCGCCGTTACTTTCTCTACGATCGGAAGCTTCTTGCCGGTTTGAGCCGTTGCGCCTGGGAATCCCTGAAGGTTTTTCTCCAGGATGCAGTTCCTGAAGACGATCCCATCCCCGGCGCCGTCATCGCCATGCAGACGTTTGGCGATTTTCTCGGATTCAATCCCCACACCCATATCCTGGTGACCGACGGCTGTTTTTATGGCGATAGCGGCATGTTCCGCGTCGCTCCACCCCTGGAGCTGAAAAAGCTGGAGGCCATTTTCCGGCATAAGGTGTTCAGGATGCTCCTGAACAAGGGAAAGATCACGAAGGAGTTGATTGCCATGCTCTCGACATGGCGGCATTCCGGCTTCAACGTCTTCTGCGGCAACCGCATATCGCCCGACGATGATACGGCCATGGAAAATCTGGCGCGCTACATCATTCGGGCGTCCTTTTCCCAAGAGCGGATGCAGTACCTCGACCAGGAGGGGACGGTCGTTTATACATCCAAGGACGGCGCGACAACCAAGAACTTCCCGGCGCTGGAATGGCTGGCCGCGATGTGTTCGCACATCCCGAACCGGGGCGAGCAAATGGTAAGATATTACGGATATTACAGCAACGTATCGCGGGGAAAACGCCGGCAGAAAGGCCTGGATGACGCCATCCCCTGCATCCTCGAACCTCAGGGAAACGAAAAGGCTTTCCGGAAAAGCTGGGCCAGACTGATTCAGAAGATATACGAAGTAGATCCCCTTGTCTGCCCGAAATGTCAGGGTACAATGAGGATCATCAGTTTCATTGAAGATCGGTCGGTGATCAGGGATATCCTCAATCATCTGGGACTTTGGCTTGTAAAGGCAAGACCGCCGCCGAAAGCTCAAACCCCTTGGGGACATGATGCCGCATTGTGTCCTCAAGAATGCGCCGCCCACAATCTTCAGCTTCAAACACACGCTGATACGATCTACGGCGACCCCGAATACTCTTGGGATGCCTATATCCATGCATAACGCCTCATCAAAAAGGCGTGCCGGAGAGGTCTGTCTGAAAGCGTCGCTTAATGTTCATAATTGT
>JAACTI010000563.1 GCA_009993495.1 Deltaproteobacteria bacterium
ATCTTTCTGGTGGGCATTGGCCTTGAGTTCATCGACCACCAGCTGCGGAACGGGAAAGGGCGACTGCCCCAGTCCCAGTTTATAGACCTGCTTACCCTGAGCCAGCAGGCCATTTGAAATCTCGTTGATATTCAGCGTCGCCGACACGGGCAGCCCGCGGATATTCAGGTTCAGGTGCATGGCGTGAACGGGATCGGGGCTCATACAAATATCCTTTGAATCGATGTTATAGCGGCCGCCAAGGGCACTGTGATCCGGTCAGATCATCCGATTTAGCCCAGTTTTGTCAACGGAATCAGCAGCACGGGAATTTCAGAACGGCGCATAATTTTCTGGGCGATACTGCCTAAAAAAGCGTATTCGATCCGACCCTTGCCATGGGTACCAATCACCAGCAGATCGATTTTACGCTTTTTAGCTTCGCTGAGAATGGTCGATGCCGGCGAACCATGCATAACTTCGATGCGCTCGATGCGTGCCAGATCTTCCGGGTGATCGGCCAGCTCGCGTGCGGCAAAATCTCGCAGGCGCTGACTCAGCTCGGCGGCGACCCTGTCCTTGTGTTCGGCTTCATAGCCGGCCAGCTTGTCACTTCCCATAAAAACCGAGACATAATTCACCAGAGCCTGATCGACCTCGGGTAGCACATGCAGCATTTCGATCCGGGCCTGATGGGCGCGGGCAACAGCAACGGCATTGCGCAGAATGGTTTCGGCACCGATGGACACATCGGTGGCAAAGAGGATTTTTTTGTATTCTGGAATCATGAAACCTCCTCAGGCCGCCAGCGGCACAGTTTCGGTGTGACGTAGTTTCTGGAGCAGATACAAGCCCACAAACAACCCGACACCCAGCATATAGGCAAGGTGGTGCTCTTCAACCCCGATCAAGCCAGCGAAGAAGTAAGGACGGAACATAAAACCACAGACCAACACTAACCCCAGCAGGTCATACCAGCGGTTCTTGGCGACAAACCAGCCCTGGGTCGCCGCCGCAAAGGCGCA
>JAACTI010000558.1 GCA_009993495.1 Deltaproteobacteria bacterium
CAGTAATGTGGCTAAGGTAAATAATGTCCGACATCATTGAAGGTAGAAACCCTGTACTTGAGGCGCTGAAGTCTGGTCGTCCTGTGAGCAAAATATTGCTAGCCAGAAACATAAAGAGGCATGGCACAATCTCGGAAATACTGCACTTTTGTAGAGCCGGAGGGATTCCAGTTGAGTATGTGGAGAGACACACCATAGATAGACAGAGCTTAACCGGTGTCAACCAGGGAATTATCGCCTATGCAGCAGCAAAGGAATATGTTGATTTAGATGATTTATTTATTATCTCAAAAGAAAGGTCTGAGCCTCCTCTATATGTTGTCCTCGACGGAATCCAGGACCCACAGAATCTGGGCGCAATTTTAAGAACTGCCGAGGCGACTGGCGTTCATGGGGTCATTGTGCGCTCAAGAAGGGCAGTGGGGCTTACCTCAGCCGTGGCTAAGGCATCAGCCGGCGCAGTAGAGTACGTGCCGGTGGCAATGGTAGCAAATATTGCTCAGGCGATGGAAACACTAAAGAAGAATAATGTCTGGGTCATCGGTATACACCCATCCGGCGAATTAGATTACACTAAGTTTGATTTCAAACTGCCAACGGCAATAGTCATCGGAAGCGAAGGAAAGGGGTTATCAGCATTGGTCAGGAAGAGATGCGACTCCCTAGCATTTATTCCAATGAAAGGAAAAATTAGCTCACTTAATGCCTCTGTAGCTGCCGCTGTGGTTATGTACGAAGCCTTTAAACAAAGGAGCAAAGTAGCCCCTCTCGTAAAAGGCTGCGTGTCCCCTCAACCTTTTTTACCTTCATAATATTGGACGTGTGTAGCTCAGTTTATGGCTTCTACCACTGCTTTTTTCAGGTTACTTTAGATAAAAGGATACCTCGAGGCACTATGTCTTTACCCTATCGGCTAAGTCTTAGTGGCAACGTAAAGGTAGATTTGAGCTCAGTCGTATTCT
>JAACTI010000559.1 GCA_009993495.1 Deltaproteobacteria bacterium
ACCCAGAAAGATATCGACGACTGGACGCATTTTTTTGCCCGCTGCTACCAGATGGCCGGAGTGACCCCCCTTGATCGTGTGCAGATCGCCGTGGGTTACGGGGTCTGGACCGCCGGCCTGGGGTTTCAGCTGGGTTGTGAAAAACTTGGCGCCCTGGCGGTGCCGGTCGGGCCGGGCAATATCGATATGCAAATTCAGTTTCTCCTCGATTTTCAATCGACAGTCTTCTGCTCCACCGCCTCCATGGCCCTGCTCATGGCCGAAGAAATCCATCGGCGCGGATTGGCCGACAAGATTGCGGTCAACAAAATTATTTACGGGTCTGAACGTTCGAGTCGCGCTATGCGTCAGAAAATATCCGAACTCTTCGGTGGAGCCGAGCTCTTCGATATTACCGGCCTGACCGAACTCTATGGTCCCGGCACGGGGATCGAGTGCCCGGCCCACGACTGCATCCACTATTGGGCCGACTACTATTTGCTGGAAATTCTCGATCCCGAAACCCTGCAACCCCTGCCCGAGGGTGAATGGGGCGAAATGGTGATTACCAGCCTGGCCAAGGAAGCCGCGCCCCTGATCCGTTATCGCACCCGAGATATTACCCGCATTATTCCCGGCCCTTGCCGTTGCGGCTGTTTGCTGCCGCGCCATTCGCGCATTCGAGGTCGCAGTGACGACACCATCAAGTTCCGTGGCGTCAACATTTACCCCAGCAGTATCGATACCATTCTGTCGGCAGTGCCGGGGTTGGGTTCTGAATACCAGATTCATCTGACCCGTGACCGCGCCGGTCGCGACCATATGCGCCTGCTGATTGAACGAGCGTCGGGTGTCGATGTCGGCCGGACTCCTGAACTGGTGCATGAAGCCGGTCATCAGATCAAGAAGCAGTT
>JAACTI010000560.1 GCA_009993495.1 Deltaproteobacteria bacterium
CTGGCGTAATTCGCCCGGGGTTTGCGGGCCACGCAGCAGCAGCTCGGCAAAAATCGCCATTTCGTTGTCGTCCAGCTGGTATTTGCCATACAAATTATGGCAGAATTTGGCGGCGCGACCACCTTCGGCCGATTGGGTCGCAAGGCCTAAGGGGCGCAGGCTTTCCAGGGCTTCAGCGACAATAGTTTCGTCAAATTCAACCACGGGCAGACGGTTGGATTTCTGGTTGCAGGCATTGACCAGGGCGTTGAGGGTCAGGGGGTAATATTCGGGGGTGGCCAGTTCTTTTTCAACCAGGCAGCCCAAAACGCGAATTTCAGCGGCGGTTAAATTGCGGGTCATAGGGTCGTCTCCTTGGGCACAGTTCAGGCGTAAGGGGTTATCTTAACCGATCATCGCGCGAAAATCAGCTTTGAATGAACTCTGAACACAGGCAGTGTTTATGCAGAACTTTCGTTTTACCCTGCCCTATCGGGTGCGGATTGCCGATATTAATTACGGTGGTCATGTCGCCAATTCGGCGGTGCTGAATATTTTTCAAGACGCGCGCATCGGTTATCTGGCCGCGCTTGGCCCCTTCTCGGAACTGGATCTGGGCGGTTGCGGTCTTATTATGCCCGAAGCCCAGATTCAGTTTCGTGCCGAGATGTTTCTGCAGCAGGATCTGCTGGTGGGGGTGCGTTGTCTCAAGCTGGGGCGATCAAGTTTTGAACTTGCCTATCGTATTGAGCGCGACACAGAACTCACCGCCGAAGGTGTGACCCCCATGGTATGTTTTGACTACCAGCAACGTAAACCCGTGCGCATTCCAGAACCTTTCCGCGCGGCGGTCAAGGTCTACGAAGGGCTGTAAATCTGCATTCCGGCGGCTTTGTTCTTGACGGCAGCCGGGCGGCGAGGGTATGGTTCGGCACTTGAGTCTGGGGTCGGAAGGATAAGGAAATTTCATGGAAGAATTGAACGAACTGCTCCAACAACGGCGTGAAAAGGTTGATACTTTTCGGGCGGCG
>JAACTI010000024.1 GCA_009993495.1 Deltaproteobacteria bacterium
TCGGTTGCCACGGTGGTGGCTCTAACTTTGCCGGGTTGGCCTTTCCCTTTGTCGCCGATAAAGCCAATGGCAAGAATATTCGCCTGCTGGCTGCCGAGCCCCTCTCCTGCCCGACCCTGACCCAAGGAGTTTACGCCTTCGATTACGGTGATACGGCCAAAATGGCGCCGATTTCAAAAATGTATACATTAGGGCACGATTTCATGCCCCCCGGCATCCATGCGGGCGGGTTGCGTTACCATGGTGCTTCGCCCCTGGTGTCACAGTTGCTGCATGAGGGCATTATCGAGGCCAAGGCCGTTGGTCAGCTGGGTTGTTTTGAGGCGGCGGTGCAGTTTGCGCGCACCGAAGGCATTATTCCCGCTCCGGAATCGTCCCACGCCATCCGCGCCGCCATTGATGAGGCCTTGCAGGCTAAAGAAGAAGGCAAACAGACGACGATCCTTTTCAATCTTTCCGGCCATGGTCACGTTGATATGGCGTCTTACGATGCCTATTTTTCGGGGCAGCTCGAAAATTACGCCTACCCCAGCGAAGCGATTGCCGAATCACTCAAGTCTTTGCCCAAGGTCGATTTTTAAACCATGAGGGTGCGGGTTAAAATTTGCGGTATCACCACGGTCGAAGATGCCCTGGCGGCGGTGGCTGCCGGGGCCGATGCTCTGGGTTTTGTGTTTTATCCCCCCAGCCCGCGGGCGATAACCACCGAACAGGCGGCGGCAATTATTGCGGCACTGCCGCCGTTTGTGACTTCGGTGGGCCTGTTTGTCAATCAAAGTCGTGATCTGATTGAACAGACCGCGACCTTCTGCGGGCTGGATCTGCTGCAGCTGCATGGCGATGAGTCTGCCGAGGACTGTCTGATCCCCGGACGCCGGGTGATTAAGGCGCTGCGAGTTAAGGATGCGACCAGCCTGCAACGCGCTGCCGACTATCGGGTCTGCGGTTTGCTCCTCGACGCCTGGCAGGAGCAGCTTTACGGCGGCAGTGGCCAAAGCTTCGACTGGGCGCTGCTGAAGGAATTCGCCCTTCGCCAGCCGGTGATTCTGGCCGGTGGCTTGACTCCGCATAATGTGGCTGCCGCCGTTGAAACGGTGCGGCCCTATGCCGTCGATGTTTCCAGCGGGGTTGAAGTTGCTCCCGGGAAAAAAGATCACGCCAAACTGGCGGAATTTATCCGCCAGGTGAAAACCGTCGGCTAACGGCGAGTGTCAGCATTTTATGCAAAATCTATTATCACTTGCAGCGCCGACCGTTAGCGTGGCGCGTCCTGGTTTTTGGGTGATGGTAACCGATTCTCTTTTTTGGGCTAGACTGATGGTGCGATGAAAATCAAACGTGTTGATATTCTTGGCTTCAAGTCATTTGTTGACAAGGTTTCTCTCGATTTTCAACAGCCGATTACCGGGGTGGTTGGCCCCAATGGCTGCGGCAAAAGCAATATTGTTGATGCCATCCGCTGGGCCATGGGCGAACAGAATGCGCGCAATCTGCGCGGCCGGGCGATGGACGATATCATTTTCGGCGGCAGCGAATCGCGACGCCCTCACGGTATGGCCGAAGTGTCGATAATTTTTGATAATTCTGACAAAATCTGCCCCGAAGCCTATCGCGATTACGCCGAAATCATGGTCACCCGCCGTCTGTTTCGCAGTGGCGACAGCGAATACCTGCTCAATAAAACTCCCTGCCGCCTGCTCGATATCAGCGAACTTTTTATGGATACCGGCATCGGTGCCCGGGCCTACTCGATTATTGAGCAAGGCAAGATTGGCGCCCTGGTCAGCGCACGCCCCGAGGAACGGCGGGCGCTGATTGAAGAGGCCGCCGGCATCACCAAGTTCAAAGTCCGGAAAAAATCTGCCGAGCGCAAGATGGACGCCACCCGCCAGAATCTGGTGCGTCTGGGAGACGTGATTGCCGAAGTCCGGCGCCAGACCGGCGGCTTGAAGCGTCAGGCTCAGCAGGCGGAAAAGTTTCGCGAATTACGCGCCGAGGCCAAACGCATTGAAATTTGTATGGCTGGTAACCGTTATCGCGTGCAGCAGCAGGAATTGACGCAAGTCCAGCAAAAACTCAGTCTTCTGGAACAGGCCCTGAGTGACAGCGAAGTGCGGCTTGGCGATGGCGAATTATCCTTTGAAACAAAACGTGTGCAACTGGTTGAGGTGGAAAATCAGCTCAGCCAAATGCAGGCGCAGGATTATGCTCTCGGGGGCGAAGTGCAGCGGGTTGAGGCTGAAATTGTGCTTGCGGGACGCCAAGGCGAAGATCTGCATGCACAGGTCGCCAATCTGAAAAATGAGCGGGAACAGGTTGTTGCCAGCCTGACCCGGCTGGAAGCGGAACGTCTTGACCTTGAACAAAACGAGCAACAACTGGCCGTCGAATTTTCGGCCTCCGAGGCGGCGGTAGTTGCGGCCCAGGAGACTTTGCAGCTCAGTCAGCAAGAGGAACAGCACCTGATTGCAACTTTGGCAAAATTTCGCACAGAACAGATGGAGGTGTTGTCGCAGGCGGCGCGCTTCAGTCAGCGCCAGGAAGAGATAACCCGCCAGCTTGCCGGTCAGCAGGAGCGTCGGCAGCGTTATGAGCACGAAGTCGAAACCTTGAAGGAGAGCTTGGCGGATGTTGATGCCAGGTTGCTGGGGTTGGTGCAGGCGGGTGAAAACCTGGTTTCCCAGCGCGAAACTCGCCAAGACCACCGCGAGCTTTTACAGGAAACCCTGCAACAGCTCAAAGGGCGACATCTTGATGCCGAAGCTGCATTGCAAGGCTGCCGTCAGGCTTGTGATCGTGCCCAATCGCGCCTGGAGTCGCTGGAAGATCTGGAACGGAACCTTGATGGCTATAGCGAAGGGGTGCAGGCGCTTTTTAGCGCCTGCCCGCAATTGCCTCGCCAAGTGATAGCCGATCTGCTGCGTGTTGATCCGGCCCATGAGTCACTGGTCGAACTAGCATTGGCGGAGCGTTTACAGGCTGTTCCGGTGGCGGCGAACCAGGCGGATACTTTGCTTCAAGAGCTGACGACCCATGGTGCCAGGGCCTTGCTGGCTCTGCCGGTCAAAACGCAGGGGATGGATTTGCCAAGCTTTGGCCAGCCGCTGCGTCAGTTGGTATCCCCCGCGGAAGGGGCCGAAAAGTTTATTGACGCCGCACTGGCGGGCTGCGTGCTGGTGGAGAATGTTTTTGATTATGTGGGGCAGCCCTTGCCCGTGGGGTGTCTGCTCGTCGATCAGGCCGGGCGTTGTCTGGGGTGGCGCGGCGAACTTTCAGGGGGGGCTTTGCGTATGGCGGGAGCCGGTTTATTGCGCAAGAAACGTGAAATCAGTGAACTTCACCAGCAACTGCTGGTGCTGACGGACGACCTGAGGCGCAGTGAACGAGACGTGGATCAATTGGTTCAGCAACGCGAAGAGGTGCAGCTGGAGTTGCATGAGCTTGAACAGTTGCTGCAACAGCTGGATCTGGATCAACTCCACCAGCAGAAAGACAGTGAGCGCCTTCATGATGAGCGCCAACGCCTGCACGGGCGGCTTGAACTGCTCGATTTTGAAGCAGGTCAGCTCGATGAAGAACAACACCTTTTGCAGGGTGAGCAGCGCAAAATTCAGCAGCAGCAGCAGGATCAGCAATCCCGTCGGCAGCAATTGCATGCGCAGGAAATGGAACTTCAGCAGCGCTTACAGGCTGTGCGTCAAGGGCTGGAGCTCAAGCGCGAAGAACTGACCTTGCATAAAGTCCGCCTGGCCGAATACCGGCAGCAGCGCGAAGCGGGGCAATCGGCGCTGCAGCGGTTGCAGCAGAACCGGATAGAGCAAGGTGAACGCCAACAACAGCTGGAAAAACGCGCCGAGGATGGCCGTCAGCGCAGCACTGAGTTGGCTGAACAAGAAGAAAAGCTGCGCATCGAACTTGAGCTTTTGTTGCGCCGTCGGGAAGAAAGTGCGTCGAAAATTCGTCGGTTACGTGATGCTTTTGACCAGGATCGCAGTCACCTTGAGCAACAACGTGAGGGCTTGCGCCGGCTCCGCGAGGGGGTTGAGCAACAAAGGCGCGACAGTTCTCAATGCCAGTTGCGGGAACAGGAACTGGTGGCCGATCTCGAACATCTGCTTGCGACGGTGGCGGAAAAATTTGACGTCGATCTCAGAGAACATCCGGTTGCTGAAGCTGATGACGTTGAATTGCAGCGGCTGCACGTTCAATTGCGTGATCTGCAACAACGCATTGCGGCCCTTGGTGAAGTGAATTTAACGGCGATCGAAGACTATCGCGTACTGGAAGAGCGTTACGATTTTCTGGTGGCGCAGCGCGATGATCTGAACCAGTCCCTGGACGATCTGCACAAGGCCATCGGCAAGATGAATCGCACCACCCGCCGTCGCTTTAAAGAAACTTTTACCTTGGTTAATGCGCAATTTAAGCAAGTTTTTCCGCGACTTTTTCGGGGCGGCCAGGCGGAATTAAGGTTGACAGACGAAAATGATCTCCTTGAAACCGGAGTCGAAATTATCGTACAACCACCGGGTAAAAAATTGCAAAGTGTCAATCTGCTTTCGGGTGGAGAAAAAGCCTTGACGGCGGTGGCGATTATTTTTTCTCTTTTTCTGATTAAACCGACGCCCTTCTGTATGCTTGATGAGGTTGATGCGCCCCTGGACGATGCCAATATTGATCGTTTTGCTGACATGGTGGCGGAAATGTCAAAAAATTCACAGTTTATTATTATTACTCACAGCAAACGCACTATGGCTACTGCCGACATTATGCACGGTATTACCATGCAGGAACCCGGGGTTTCCACGTTGGTGTCGGTGCGGGTGAGTGATTACCAGCGCAAGGAGCCGCTTGAAACGGCCCTTTCCTGAAGTGTCAGAGCGAGAATTTCATGCCTTTTAAGGAAATTTTAGAGGATATGCTTTCCCAGCTGCCAGGTGCGGAAGGTGCCATTATTGCCGACTGGGAGGGGGAGGCCGTCGATCAGGTGGCCCGCATCGATGATTTTGAAATGAAAATTCTTGGTGCCCACAAGGGTATTATTCTGACGCGGCTGCGCGACGCTTTGCAACGCGTAGATGGCGGCGAAATTGAAGAGGTGTTGATTCATTTTGCACGCACGACGGTGTTAATTACACCTTTGAACGAAGATTACTTCCTGGTTCTGGCCCTTGCATCGAAAGTTTTAACCGCCAGGGCGGCGTCGGTTATGCGCCGCTGCGCTGCGCAGTTGCGCCGCGAAATTTGCTGAATGAATGGAAAGGGTATGACATACACTATGGTCTGGATTGAAAATATTATAAACGGGTTGATACCCTTGTTACGTCAAGCCGGTGTGCCTGAAGAACAACTCCCCATGGCCGCACTTGCCTGTGTTTACGGTGCCGCGGTGCTGCTGGCCGTTTTGCTGATTGTTCTTTTGCTCAAAATTTCCCGCTCGGCTCCGCCCGTTGACCAGCCTTCCGGCGAAGCCGGCGTCGCTTCCGAAGATGCCACGGCTGAACCTGAACCTGAACCTGAACCTGAACCTGAACCTGAACCTGAACCTGAACCTGAACCTGAACCTGAACCTGAAC
>JAACTI010000561.1 GCA_009993495.1 Deltaproteobacteria bacterium
CGCATCGCTGTAAAGTTCTTTATAACTGGTAACACTCCAGATATCGGCGGCCAGCTGATAGTTTTGTTCAAGTATCTGCTGCGCCTTGATGACTTCGTTAAGGATGGCGCCGCTGCCCAGCAGATGCACCTGGCCTTTGGCCTTCTTAAGTGCCGATTTACGATAAAGGTACATCCCCTTCAGAATCCCCTCTCGGATCGCCTCGCCCTTGGGCATGGGCGGCATGGGGTAGGCTTCATTGGTCACCGTCAGATAATAAATAAGATCTTCCTGGTGACAGTACATGCGCGTCAGTCCTTCGTGAATAATCACTGCCAGTTCATAGGCAAAGGCCGGATCGTAAGCCTTGACCCGCGGGGGCGTCAGGGCCAGAACCTGGCTGTGGCCGTCCTGGTGCTGCAAACCTTCACCGGCCAGGGTCGTGCGCCCGCTGGTGGCCCCGATGAGGAAGCCACGCGCACGGCTGTCGCAGGCCTGCCAGATCTGGTCACCGACCCGCTGAAAGCCAAACATGGAATAGAAGGTGTAAAAGGGAATGGTCTGCACCCCGTTGTTGGCATGGGCGGTGCCTGCGGCAATGAAACTGGCCATGGAACCGGCTTCGCTTAAACCCTCTTCAAGAATGGCGCCCTGCTTCTTTTCGTTGTAGAACAGCAGACTGCCTTTATCAACCGGTTCGTAAAGCTGGCCGGTATGGCTGTAAATCCCCACCTCGCGAAACAGGGATTCCATGCCGAAGGTGCGCGCTTCGTCGGGCACGATCGGTACAATCAGCTTGCCGAATTCGGGGTCACGCACCAGCTTGGTCAGCAGGTGGACATAGGCCATGGTGGTGGCCAGGGCCCGCTCGCCGGAGCCCTTGAAATATTCACGGATCACCTCTTCGGTCTGGCAGGCCATGGGGTAACTGCCGTCGTGGCGCTGAGGCAGATGACCACCCAGAGCGGCGCGGCGCTCTTT
>JAACTI010000025.1 GCA_009993495.1 Deltaproteobacteria bacterium
TCGCCGCCTACATCACCGAGGTTAAGAATGGCGAATTCCCAACCGCGCAACATTCCTTCAAATAACTATCCCCAGGATCAGTGCAACAATGCTCATTCTTGATTCCGTAGCGGCCATGCAGCAGTGGAGCCAGGCGCGCAGACAGGCGGGGCAAGACATCGCCTTTGTCCCCACCATGGGTTTTCTGCATCAGGGGCATGTTTCCTTACTTGATGCGGCACGTAAGGCTGCCGATCTGCTGGTGTTGTCGATTTTTGTCAACCCGACCCAGTTTGGCGCCGGTGAAGATTTTGACACCTATCCTCAAGACTTGGCTAAGGATACCCACCTGGCCAAAAAGGCCGGGGTCGATGTAGTTTTTGTGCCCCCCGCGGCCCAAATGTATCCCCAGGGCTACAATAGCTGGGTCGAAGTTGCCGGGATCACCGAGGTGCTCTGTGGTGCCAGCCGTCCGGGGCATTTTCGCGGCGTGACCACGGTGGTTAACAAGCTTTTCAATATTATCGCCCCCAGGGTCGCATTTTTCGGTAACAAAGATTTCCAACAGTTGGCGGTGATTCGCCGCATGGTGAAAGATCTCAACCTGCCGGTGGATATTGTCGGGCTGCCCATTGTTCGCGAGGCCGATGGCTTAGCCATGAGTTCGCGCAACAGCTATCTCGCGCAGGAAGAACGTCAACAGGCTCTGTGCCTCTCCCAGGCGATCGCGCAGGCACAACAGCTGGCAAAAAACGGTGAGCTGCGGGTGACGGAAATTTTGCATCGGTTGCGGATGTCGATCGAAAGCCATCTCCTGGTAAAAATTGATTATCTGAAAATTTGTCATCAGGACAGCCTGCAAGAACAGATGCTGGTTGATGAAAATTCGGTGCTGTTGCTGGCGGTTTTTATCGGGCGTACCCGTTTGATCGATAACGCTTTTGTGATGGAACCTGTGGCAAAAATCCCCCTGTGAAGGCGAACAACTAAAACTATGCCGAAATCGAAAGACGCCGCTCGCGCCACCCTGCAAAACCTGTACCGAATCTTTACTGTCCCCGAGGCTCCCGACTCGACCCTGGGGGTCATAGATCAAGAAATTAGCGGCGATGTCGCCGGTTTTCTGCGCACGCACATTGTTGCCCTCGAACGCCCGATCGAAGAGATTGAGGCCGACTTTCTTACCACCGAAATTCCTGAGGAACCGACCTTCGTTTCTGAGTACACCGAATTTGTGCAGCAAAAGCTGGTCGCCCAGTCAGTTCACACCGCCGCACCCGGTTTTATCGGGCACATGACCTCGGCGTTACCCTATTTTATGCTGCCCCTGTCGCGCATCATGACCGCCCTCAATCAGAATCTGGTCAAGGTTGAAACCTCCAAGGCCTTCACCCCGATGGAGCGTCAGGTGCTGGCCATGCTGCATCGTTTGATTTATCGCTGCGAAAGCGATTTTTACCCCCAATGGATTCACAACAGCCGTCATGCCCTGGGGGCCTTTTGTTCAGGAGGCACCATTGCCAATATCACGGCCCTGTGGGTGGCACGTAATCGCTTGTTTGCCCCGCAGGAAAATTTTCGGGGAATTGCGCGTGAAGGCCTGAGCCGCGCCCTCAACTTTCATGGCGTCAGCGGCCTGGCGGTGCTGGTGTCAGCGCGCGGCCACTATTCCCTGGGCAAGGCGACCGATCTTCTCGGCATCGGCCGTGATCAGCTGCGCTTGATCGAAATTGATGATCATAACCGCATAGATCTGAAGCTTCTGGCGCACGAATTCAAACAACTCGCCGCCGAAAATATACGCCCCCTGGCATTGGTTGGCATCGCGGGTACCACCGAAACCGGCAA
The DNA here is from genome assembly GCA_009993495.1 of Deltaproteobacteria bacterium. Taxonomy (GTDB): domain Bacteria; phylum Desulfobacterota; class Desulfuromonadia; order Desulfuromonadales; family Geopsychrobacteraceae; genus Geopsychrobacter. Next base: position 1,828 of record JAACTI010000025.1, read on the forward strand.
TGTTGACCCCCTGCATGCCATGGCCGATCTGGCGGCCGAACACCGATGTCATTTCCATGTAGACGCCGCCTGGGGCGGGCCGACGCTCTTCTCGACGCGTTACCGTCATTTGCTTGACGGCATCGAACGTGCCGATTCGGTGACCCTCGATGCGCACAAACAATTGTACGTGCCCATGGGGGCGGGGATGGTTCTGTTTAAAGACCCGGCTGCCCTTTCGGCCATCGAACATCATGCCGCGTACATTTTGCGTGAAGGATCCAAGGACTTGGGGAGTCACACCCTGGAAGGTTCACGCCCCGGCAAAGCGATGCTGGTGCATGCCGGCTTGTCGATTATCGGCCGTAAGGGCTATGAATTATTGATTGACACCGGCATTGAACGGGCGCGCAGCTTTGCCGCCCTGATTGATGCGCACCCCGATTTTGAATTGACCAGCGCGCCGGAATTAAACATTTTAACCTATCGCTATTGCCCCGCTCGCGTGCAACACGCCTTCAAGCGTTGCCATGAGCAGGAATCTGCCCAGATTAACGCCCTCCTCGATCAGGTGACCCAACTGATGCAAAAGATGCAGCGCGCAGCCGGCAAAACCTTTGTTTCCCGTACCCGCTTGCGTTCTCCCGCCTATGGCCCGGAATTGCTCACCGTGTTACGGGTGGTGCTGGCCAATCCCTTGACGACAAATGAAATTTTCAGTGAAGTTCTGGCTGAACAGCTTGAGCTGGCACAGCACCCCGATATTGCTGATTTGTTGATGCAGATTGACTCTTTACTTTTGCCTGACGCTGCCCTGTAAACCCCCATGGCTAAAATCTACACCGCCAGATATCTGTTGCAGGCCGATGGCAGGCTGCTCGAAAATGCGGCCCTGCTTGAAGACCAGGGACGGATCCTGCGGATTGATCAACCCGCAGGGTTGCAACGCGAGGCGCCAAGCGCAAACTGGGTTGATTATCCCGATGCGCTAATTCTGCCGACTTTTATCAATGCTCACACGCATCTTGAGCTAAGCTTTTATCCGCAATGGGCCAGCGCGGCAGGGGTGGGCAATGCTTCCTGCAATTTTGTTGACTGGATACTGCGTCTGGTCAAGGTCAAACGCAGCCTCAAACCCGCCCAGCTCGACGAGGCGGTCAGCCATGGCCTGCAACTGAGCCTGCAAGGGGGAACCGCTGCCCTGGGAGATATTCTTTCGCGCTTCGAAGCCAGTAGCTGTTATGCGGCCTCACCCTTGTGTGGGCGGGTGTTTCTCGAAACCCTGGGCCAAGATCGCGACCTGACCCAGCAGCTTTACAAAAAACTGGATAAACAACTTAAAACGGGCAAAGCCGGGCGCTTTGAACAGGGTGTCAGCCCTCATAGTCCCTATACGATACGCCCCCATTATATGCGCCAGCTTTACGAGCGCTGTCGTGCTGACGGGCTGGCCTGTTGTACCCATATTGCTGAATCTGCGGCAGAAGTTGATTTTCTTGATACGGGTAGGGGGGAACTGGTTGAACGCTTCTACACCGCGATCAACTGGCATCAACATCGCCCTGCGGCCAGGAATATCCGTCCCGTGGATTTTCTGCAACAACAGGAGGGGCTTTTCGCCAACCATCTGCTGGTGCATGGCGTGCAGTTGACCTTGCCGGAAATAAAACTCATTGCCAACCGGGGAGCAACTCTGGTTTTATGTCCGCGTTCCAACGCCCATTTACAGGTGGGAACCGCACCCGTCGCCGCCTTGAAAAAAGCCGGGGTCAAGCTGGCACTGGGCACCGACAGTCTGGCGAGCAACCAAAGCCTTTCCCTGTGGGACGAAATGGCTTTTGCGGCACAGGTTTACGAAGATGCGCTCAGCCCTCTGGAACTCTTGGCCCTTGCAACCACAGAAGGCGCAGCGGCCCTTGGTTTAAAGGGTCAGCTGGGTGATTTGCAACCCGGATTCCGTTGCAGCTTTCAAGTCGTGCGACCGACATCCTTTGCGCCCGCCCATTTGTTCCTCGAACAACTCATCCGGGCAGGGCAGGGCCTGCGGCCCGAAGCTGTCGTTCTTGATGGTCAAGAAGTTTTATCGCAGGTTTGTGCTTAAAACAGGGAGAAACCGTGATTGTTGAAACCGGAACCGTCGTCGAATTAAAAAGCGCACAAATTGCGCTGGTACGTTGCCAAAAAAACAGTGCCTGCGACCACTGTCCCAGCAGCAACAGTTGTCATACCGAACAAGCAAGCAGCAGCGCAATGGTTGTTGAAGTTTATAATCCCTTGGAAGCCAAAATCGGCGACCAGGTGAAGGTGGAAACCAGCACACGCCATTTTCTTCAGTCATCATTTGTGTTATATATCATCCCCGTTTTCGGGTTGCTCGTTGGAGCATTTGCCGGGCAATTGATTGGTGAGCATACTGACGTGGGGCTGGAGCCGGCCCTCTTGTCGGCCTTGATGGGAGTCGCTTTTATGGTGGGTACTTTTTTATGTATTCGCGTCGGCACCCGCGCCTTGCCACGGGAACTTTTCATGCCGAAAATTGTTGCAATAATCCCGCATTCCCGTCATCGCGAAAAAGATAAAAATCATGGGCATTAAGGTTATCGCCACCAACAAAAAGGCCTATCACGATTACTTTATCGAAGAGACCTACGAAGCCGGGCTGGTGCTTACCGGAACCGAAGTTAAATCCATTCGCGCCGGCAAGGTCAACTTGAAGGAATCCTTCTGTCGCATCAAGGATGGTGAAGCCTTTATCAACAATATGAATATCAGCCCTTACGATTTTGGTAACCGGGAAAATCACGATCCGACCCGTATGCGGAAGCTGCTGCTGCACCACGCCGAAATTGACAAACTGATCCGCGTCACCGAACAGAAGGGTCTGGCGCTGGTTCCAACGCGCATCTACTTCAAAGACAACCACGCCAAGCTCGAAATCGGGGTCGGTCGCGGCAAAAAACTCCACGACAAACGCCAAACCCTGAAACAAAAAGAAGCCAATCGCGAAATGGACCGCGCCATAAAGAATGTGAATCGATAATTTAAGAAATCACTTGAAGAAATAACCCTTATCGTGTGATAATGGCAGCATTCATAGTTCAGTAAAAGCACTACTAACCTCAACCAGTTTAAGGGGGTGTCAAGGTTTCGACGGGGGACGGAAACGAAGGTCGCATGCCGGAGTGGGCTGGCTCCGAAACAAGCCCAACTTAACTAAACGCAGACACTGACGTTAGTTACGCACTAGCAGCTTAATGCTGCTACGTCTTTTCATTCATCGCCTGTGTGGGTGCCGAGACGTTAATTGAGCAGGCTAGTTTCAGCGAAAGTCTGTGGCGCTGATGCGAAATCAAAGCAGAATCGCCTGGTGAATATCCTGTCTGTAGGAGCTTCATCCGGTTAAATTAAAATGCAGACTAAGCATGTAGAAGCCTGTCGCGGAAAGCTTTCGGACG
>JAACTI010000562.1 GCA_009993495.1 Deltaproteobacteria bacterium
TTTCTAATGCTGTCGCGCCCTTTGGAGGCGTAAAAGAATCGGGAACTGGCCGTGAAGGCTCTAAATACGGTGTCGAAGATTATTTGGAAATAAAATATCTGTGTATGGCTGGGCTTTGAAATTGGCTGACCTTCTAAATTCGTATCTCCTCAGCATCCAGAGTCCGAGGCCGCCATGGAACGGGTATCTGTCGCCCGGATGGCGCCAGCTAAGCTCCAGGGATGGATTTATGCGACCCGTGGGATGGCTGCCTCGGACTCTGTTTCTACAAAACTGAACAGTTATCAATATCAGGATGATGTGGTGAAACAAATCAGAGAAAAAACATTGGAAACCTTGATTCGCTGTCCAGGCTGTGGAGAAAAGTGCGCCTGGCAAAATAATCCCCATCGGCCTTTCTGTTCCGAACGTTGCCGCACCATTGACCTGGGGCAATGGGCCACCGAGGGTTATGCCATTGCCGGCAAGCCGGTTCCGGTCAATGAAGAAGACCCGAACGTTTAACTTAACTCTAAGGGAATTTCATGTATCATCTTAAAATACAAAGTCATTTTGCCGCGGCGCACAACCTGTTGAACTACCAGGGTGATTGTGAAAATTTGCACGGACATAATTGGAAAATTGAGGTTACGGTGAAAACGGAACACCTTGATTCCGCCGGTTTGGGAATCGACTTTAAAACCCTGAAGTGTCACACCAATGAAGTTCTTGACCGCCTTGACCACAAATATTTGAATAACCTTGAATTTTTCAAAGGGGTCAGCCCTTCAAGTGAACATATCAGCCGCTATATTTTTGAGGCTCTCGAAGAGCTGCTGACGACCCCCGGTGTGATCCTTGAGTCGGTTCGGGTTTGGGAATCAGACAATGCCTGCGCGACCTACACCCGTGACTGATGCGAACCTGGTCGAAGTCTTTTCATCGATCCAGGGTGAAGGGCCCTATGTGGGCTGGCGGCAGATT
>JAACTI010000253.1 GCA_009993495.1 Deltaproteobacteria bacterium
CCCACGTATTACCGGCAGCGACCGTGCCGGTCAATCCGTCAAAATTGGTGTACTCGGTATCAGTGTTGGTCAGCGGCGTAGCAATTGGCTTGCTGGCCAGAACCTGAACCAGGGTTCCGCCCGAAGTATATTCGCGCAGTTCCGCCGTCACGTTGATCGCGGTCCCAGCGGTACGGTCGCGCATGGTCATGTAGCTGCCGGCCTGGGTCGTCACCGCAGTTGCAGACGCGAAGACGGTCGGCTTCACATAAACAACCGTGGTTAAAGTCGTGTTGTTGATCGGGATGCGCGCATCGTCGGCATTGGCACAGTTGGCCGGTGAACTGGTCAGATCAAGCAGCGTCCCCGCAGTCGCAACACGTGCACCGGCGCAACCCAAGTCGCTATCTGCCGTGTCAGGGTAATAGGTCGTTACCGCCGCATTGGCCGGAGCAAAGGCGCCAGCAACCACCAGCGCAAACACGGCCACCAGAGCCAGTCTGCCAACCATTGAAAACTTTCCGGACATCATTCCAAGGCCTCTTCGCATCATCATCTCCTGCTCTGTGGCTGCAACATCACGATTCATAGATTTCATAGGTATTACCTGCCTTAAATAAAAGCGTTATCAAAAGTTTACGCGATTGCTTCAAACAAACCTGCATCCTTACCGGCCCTCGTAACGACGCGCTTCGCGCCGGGGCCAGTGACGATAAATCTCTTCATTTCCGCTGTCGGCACGCCGGACAACCGACGGCTGCTCCTCATCACTGTACAGACACTGAACCATTTCCTGCGCCAGGGCCTCACCTCGACCGGTGGGATACACCGCCAGCACATGATGGTTGGCGGTGTCGGTCTGGGTGTGCAGAAGATTGCGCCCCTGGGGGACGGCAACGCCGCCTTTCCAGACCACGTAATGCGAAAGTGCCTTAACATTACGACTGACCGTGCCCTGGGGCATATCACAGCGCTCAACCAGTTCCGGCATGGTAATCCCGGGCTTTTCGATAACCGCCAGGAACAACACCAACTGCTGAACAGGCAATTCACGGTGAACCGATTTGCGAATCAGCTCGATGGCTTTGATGAAACGGGAAACGTCATTCACAATAACAAACCTTAGTGTCCTCGCAAGATACTCCGCCAAAAAACGAAAGACGAAGTTCTGTCACCCACGTTTGAGCAAAAATTATTCCAAATTGATTTTAAGCAGAAATGATTGACTTGAAAGATTTAAAATAATTTCGTGCCAATTATTAAACAGATTTTTTAGCACGTTTTTATGCAGGATTTTTTATGTCATGGAATAAATAACGGTGTGAAATTATGAACTATGAATTTTAAAATTTAACCTCTTTTCTACTTTTTATTTACGTTTTTATTGGATTCTATCTTGATATTTCTTATGTAACTTTTTGCACAGGGTTAAATTTAAAAAATGGCGGGTCAGGTGTTTCGCACCCGACGATTTCCGGCGCAATATACCGTTACCGCACCGCCATATGCCGCACAGGCTGAAAATCTGTGCATCGCCGAATTGAGAAGGGGAAAAACTTAAGGAAGGAAATGCAATGACTCACACGAAGCCGCGAAGTTCACGAAGAGAAACAAGGCTATTCAGCAGAGCACAGAATTCTTTTTATTTTACCTGATTCGTATCAATCTTCCGCTCTGATTCGGTGATGTTTAGGCGTCATGCCCGCGAAGGCGGGTATCCAGAGGTTTTGCCTCGATTTACTGGACTCCCGCCTTCGCGGGAGCGACGGGTTTTCGGTTCTGGCGGAAGATCGGTGCCAGTCAGCTTATTTTAACGCAGAGGCGCAGAGGATCGCAGAGGCGGAGAGAAAGGCTGAAAGCGGTTGGTATTGGAATGCCGTTTTTAGGATCAATCCTCTTCCCCATCCAGTTTTTTCAGCTCCGTAGGTCGGCCATTGGCCGACGCTTTCGCTAAAACGAAAAACCTAATTTGTCACCACAGAGACACAGCGGCACAGAGAAAAAAAGACGTCAATGCTTTTCTTGGTGCCTTGGTGGCTAAACGATTTTCACCCCCGCTTAGTTTAAGAGGGGGCCGGGGGGAGTTAGGGTTTTGGGTATTGTCGAGCAACTGGCAGTTCCTGCCAGGCGTAACCCCTCCCGGCCTCCCCTTAATCCAAGGGGAGGAGCAAGAGAAATCAATCCTCTTCCCCATCCAGTTTTTTCAGGCGTTTGTTCAAGGCGGGACGTGAAATACCCAGCATGCCGGCCATGATGGACTGATTGCCGCCAGCGCGGCGCGAGGCCTCGGCAATCAGCTGGCTGGTCAGTTCGCGGATACTGGGAAGTTGTACCGGAAATTCAACCGCCCGCGCACCCTGGGCTGCCTCGACACCGGCTTCGATCATCCCCAGCAGTTCGCGCCCGTCATCGCGCCCCATGGCACGCTTGAAGGCATCCATGGACAGCTTGCGGGTGTTATGCGTACTGACGGCATCGAACACCATGGCACGTAGCTCGCGCACGTTACCGGGGAAATGATAGGTGGAAAGTAGCAGATCAATCTCCGCCGGCGGGGTGGGCTTGTTTTTGTGAAATTCCTGAGCGGCGATGTCGAGGAAGTGATCGAGCAGCAGGGGAATATCTTCGGGGCGTTGGCGCAGGGCCGGCAAATGCACATGGTGGGTGCGCAAACGGTAATAAAGATCGCGCCGGAAGGCACCCGATTCCTGCAACTCGGCCAGGTTCTGATTGGTGGCGGCAACAATGCGTGCTGCGCAGCGCCGGGGGCGGTCAGCCCCCACCGGGCGGTATTCGTTGTCTTGCAACAGGCGCAGGAGCTTCAATTGCGACGCCTGACTGAGAGCGCCGATTTCGTCGAGAAACAGCACCCCGCCGGCGGCATCTTCCACCAGACCCTTGCGCGCCTGCTCGGCGCCGGTGAAGGCGCCCTTGACATGACCAAACAGGGTGTCGGCGAACATATCATCATCCAGCCCGGCGACGTCGACCGCAACCCAGGATCCTTGCGGACAACCGAGCTGATGCAGGCTGCGGGCGACCAGCTCTTTGCCGGTGCCGCTTTCCCCGGTGATCAAAACCGGCTGACGGCTGGAGGCGATAGCTTCAACATATTTCAAAATTTTCAGCAGGCGTTCCGAGCGGGTGACAATGCCGGCAAAGGCGCCAGGATTGTTGAGTTCCGACTTCATGTAGCCATCTTGCAGGCGCAGGTTTTCCTGCTGCAGCTCGCTCATGCGCAGGGCACGGCGGATGCCGACCATCAGGCGTTCATCTTCGACCGTTTTGACGAAGAAATCGAAAGCTCCCAATTTCATGCAGCAGACCGCCGTTTCCACTTGATCGCGGCCGGTGAGCATAATCACCGGGATTTCGGGATACTCGATCGCGACCAGATCGAGAATATCTTTTCCCGAAAGCCAGGGCATGGTGTAGTCCACCAGGGCCAGGCTGATGCGCTGTTTCTTCAGCAGGGGTTCTACTTCACGCGGATCGCTGAGGACAATAACATTGTTGATCCCGGCGTGACGGGCCAGGCTGACACTCAGGCTGCGTAGGAAAGCTTCTTCGTCATCAACCAGCAGCACCGGCAATGCGGGATAAAGGGTTTTGCTCATAGATCTCCTCCTGTTGGCGCTACGGCGACCGGCAACTTCAACCGCACCTTTGTTCCCTGACCAAGGCGGGATTCGAACTGCAGCTGCCCCTGGTGCTGTCTGACAATGCGACTTGAAACGGACAGACCCAAGCCCGTGCCCCCAGTTTCACGACGCGTGGTAAAAAACGGATTGGTGATCTGCTCCAGATGTTCCGGGGCGATGCCGCGGCCCTGATCCTTGACCTCTACCACCAGGATTTGAGCGTCCGGATCAAAAAAGGTGCTGACACCAATTGCCCGGCTACGCTCGGGCAAAGCCTGAAGCGCATTCATAATCAGATTCAATACCACCTGCTCAATCTGCCGCAGGTTGCCGCAAACCTGGGGCAGGTTTTCTGCCAGTCGCAGCTCGAAGGCATCGGTCCCTTTACGCAAGGGGCCGTCAACCAACCGCACCGCAGCCGCCACGGCTTCATTCAGTTCAAAGATTTCGTGGAAAGCGGTAACTTCTACGCGGGAAAAATCTTTCAGATCCCGCACAATATCACGTATATGCCCTGCCCCCCGGCGCATATCTTCAACCAGCTGGGGTACCTGAGCGCAGACCAGGGGATAATCGAGCCCACCAAGTTGCAGATCTTCGCTATCCGGCTCAAGCAGGGGCAGAGCGTCGGCCAGCAGATCGGCGACAAAATCGAGATTCCGCAAAATCATGCCATTGGGATTATTGATTTCATGAGCCACTCCGGCGGCCAGTTCACCGATGGCGGCCAGGCGCGAAATTTGATCGGCCTGTTTGCGCAGGGCCTCTTTTTCGGTGACATCGTTGGCGATGACCAGGCGGGCCCCCTGGCCATCGAAAAACATATCTTTCAGCACAATCTCAACCTGAAAAATCCGCCCGTCTTTACTGCGATGCCGCCAGATGCCCGCCTCCTGCTGCGGCTGCGGCTGGACGACAGATTCCTGCAAGCGTGCGACATCTTCTGCCGGGCGGATATCCATGATACTCATGGTCAGAAATTCTTCGCGGCTGTAACCATATTTATCCACGGCGGTCTGGTTGACATCGACATAACGCAGGCTTTGCATATCGACCACCCACATGGGCAGGGGGGTGTTCTCGAACATATGCCGATAGCGCTCTTCAGAAAGCCGCAGGGCTTTTTCGTTGACAAGTTTTTCCGTGACATCGAAGGCGGAAGCCAGGATTGCAGTTCTGCCCTCACGGATGAAAGGAACCACATGGACATCAACCTGCAACCGGCTGCCGTCTTTGCGGCAGTGGGTCCAGACACCGACCGACCTGGGGGCCGGTTCCGAGCTGACCCCTTCCTGCACCAGACGGGCAACACCCTCACGCAGGGCCCCGGTGTCGCCTTCGGGACGCAGGTTGAGAATCGTCAGCTGCAAAAATTCTTCACGGACATAGCCATACTGGCTTATGGCAGCGCGGTTGACATCGACAAACTTCAGCGTTTCGGCATCATAGACCCACATGGGAATCGGGCTGCCGTCAAAGAGCACCCGATAGCGTTCAACCAGCTTCTGATCGGCGTTTTTCATACGTTTGAGCAGATGCAAACCGATCATGCTGAAGAACAGGCCGGCGGTAATCGCCCAGCTCAAAAAATAGACGACACTC
>JAACTI010000252.1 GCA_009993495.1 Deltaproteobacteria bacterium
GCTGAAAGCCGCTCCCACAAAAAAGTGCTGAACCGTTACAATTTTTTTGTCCTGACCGCGGATGATGGTTGCGCTCTTGCCGTCGATGGGATCTTTTGCCTATAATGACGACCAAGATGTTTACTTCAGCGTATAAATGAGAGGAAAGACCTATGAAAGCACGGGTTGAAGCAGTTTTGGGCCAGGTCAGACCTGCCCTTGAGGCCGATGGCGGGAATGTTGAGCTGGTGGATGTTTCGGACGAAGGTGTGGTGAGTGTCAAGCTGACCGGTGCCTGCGGTTCCTGCCCCATGTCGACCATGACCCTGAAAATGGGAATTGAAAAAACCTTGATGGAAAACATTCCCGAGATCAAGGAAGTGGTGCAGGTGCGCTGAATTTTTTCGTGCCGGAAATAACGAAGGTGAAGGGCGAATAACTGCGGTTGTTCGCCCTTGCTTTTGGCACTTCGTCGATCTTCATGCCTTGCGGGGCAAAAGAGATCGGTTTCTTGTCTATGGCGAGCCATGTTTTTTGTCCGCCAGAGGGAAAAATTCAATGAAATATCCTGCATTTGTTGCCGAAAATCCGCGACTGGCTCTTTATGCCTTTTTGGCCATTGCCACCTCGGGTTTTGGTCAGACTTTTTTTGTCTCCGTTTTCGGCGCGGGGATCCGGGCGGAGTTTGCCCTGTCCAATAGCAGCTACGGTCTTTACTACGGTCTGGCGACTCTCGGCTCTGCTTTGACCCTGCTCAAATTGGGGGAAGTGGCTGACCGCTGGGATCTGTGGCGGGTGACTTTGTTGGCGATTCTCTTGCTGGCAACGGGGTGTTTGCTTTTGGGGCTGGCCCCCGGCTGGGGTGGACTCTTACCTGGATTTTATCTGCTGCGACTGGGTGGGCAGGCGATGTTATCTCACCTGGGTATGACGGTGGCCGGGCGCTATTTTGGGCGTAGCCGGGGGCGAATTATGGCCCTGACCGCAGCGGGTTTCCCCGTGGCCGAAGCCAGTTTGCCGGCGCTGGCCGGGTTGCTGCTGATCAACTATGGTTGGCGTTTGCCCTGGTTTATCGCCGCGGCAACGGTTATTTTCCTCGCCTTGCCGCTGCTTTTGGTGCTGGCGCGCTCGGCGGTGCATCCGCAGGCTCTGGTGCAGGATCAGGATTCGGTTGAAGGATCCCAGATGACGCGCGGACAGATGTTGCGTGATCCCGGCTTTTACCTGGTGCTACCCGCCACCCTGGTGACGCCCTTCGTTATCACTGCACTTTTGTTTCACCAGGTGAGTATCGCCGCGTTGCAGGGCTGGTCCCTGGTGACCGTCAGTCAGGCCTTCATCGGTTTCGCCCTCGGGCACTTCGCCAGCTTGTTTCTGGCTGGGCCCCTGATTGACCGGTGGAGCGCCAGGCGCTCGTTGCCGGTGGCCTTACTCCCCTTGATAGCTGGTTTGCTGGTGCTGGGATTCAGCAACGCCAGTTGGACACCTTATCTTTATCTCAGCCTCATCGGTGGAACCCTCGGGGTAATCAATACCGCTGCCGGCGCTTTCTGGCCGGAACGTTACGGTGTGCGTCATGTGGGGGCGATTCGTTCCGTTTCGCAGGCGGCAATGGTGTTTTCCACCGCCGTTGCGCCATTGATTCTGGGTCTGCTGCTGGACGCCGGGTTTTCTGCGGCCACCATTGGTTTATTGATGGCCGTTCTGGTGGGGAGCTGCGCGCTGCTGGCCCTTATGGTTCGTCCGCTGAGATAGTTAATGATGGCATCAGGAAAAGATTTGATTTTCACCGGCAGAAAACCTGTTTTGCCTTAAAATACAAAAATTTAGAATAATTTTTACTTTAGCCATTGCATTTTGTTATGAAATAACAAAAGATAGCAGTTCATTCGCGCACTTAGAGCTCTTAGTGCTAGATCATCGCATCACAGCAAAAATGTCACCGCCGAAAGAAGGTTTTTGACGGGGACTTTTTGATTTCACCGGTTTTTCCCTTAACGATCAATGACCAAGGAGAGTTCGATGAAAAAGAGACTGCATGGAGTGATGGTGGTAGGGCTGGCTCTGCTGCTGGCGGTACCGGCGATGGCGGCGGATACGATTAAGATCGGCTTCAATATTCCCCTGACCGGTGATATCCCGGAAGTCGGTGAAGGTTCAAAAAATGCGGCGGAGATGTACCTCGAAGACATCAACGGCGCCGGCGGCCTGGAGGTTGGCGGCAAAAAATACAAGCTTGAGTTTATCTACATGGACAACGAGTCTAAGGCTGAATCGGCGGTTAATGCGGCCCTCAAGTTGATTGCTCAAGAAGAGGTTGTGGCGATTATCGGTCCTAACTCTTCCAAACAGGCGGTTCCGGCCGGGGGAACCTGCAACGATAACCGTGTGCCGATGATCAGTCCCTGGTCGACCAACCCCGATACCACCAAGGATCGTCCCTGGGTCTTCCGGGCCGCTTTTCTCGACCCCTTCCAGGGACCGGTGGTCGCCGACTTTGCCGCCAAGAAGTTTGGCGCTAAAACGGCGGCGGTGCTCTTTGATATCTCCAATGATTATTCTAAGGGGCTGGCGGAAATCTTCAAGACTTCTTGGGAAGCCAAAAAACTCGGCCCCGTGGCGGCCTTTGAATCTCACGGCACCAAAGACCAGGATTTCTCTGCGCAGTTGACCACGATTATTGCCGCCAAGCCCGACTTCATCTTCGTGCCCGACAACTACAACCAGGTGGCCCTCATCGTTCAGCAGGCGCGCGACCTGGGTTATAAGGGCCCCTTCATGGGTTCCGACGCCTGGGGGACTCCCGACTTGATCAAGCTCTGCGGTGAACAATGCTATGGCCAGTACTTTTCGACCCACTATGCTGCGGCTGGGGCCAAGGGCGCGACCAAAGTCTTCATTGACCGTTACGTGCAAAAGTATGGTGCCGAACCGGCTGATTATGCGGCTCTGACCTGGGATTCCATCGGTTTGCTGGTCGAAGGCATCAAGAACGCCGGGGTGGTTGAATCGAGCCCGCGCAAGATGCGCCAGGCGATTCGTGACGGTTTGGCTTCGATTACATCCTTCGATGGTATCACCGGCTCGTCCAAGTTTGATGCGCAGGGCGATCCGATCAAGTGTGCCGTGGTGGTTAAAATCTCTGACACCGGAACCTTTGTTTTCGAGGAGTCGGTCTGCCCTTGAGGCGTGTCCACCCCTGAGTTAAACGCGTGGGAGCCGGGTGGCTCCCACGCGTTTGTGGTTTGCAGGCATTTTTTCATGACCCGCTCATCCCGGCATGATTCGAGGAAAAACTGAAGTGGATTTCATCTTTCAAAATATTTTGAACGCCTTGCAATGGGGAAGTTTCTACGCCCTTATTGCCTTGGGTTATACTCTGGTTTACGGGGTTTTGCGCCTGATCAATTTTGCTCATGGCGATGTCTTTATGGTCGGCGCTTACCTTGCGTTTTTCCTCGCCACTTTTCTTGTTGGCCCCGTCGTTGGGGTTTCCCCGGCCATGGCTTTTGCCATTACTGTCCCCTTGACCATGGTTCTGACCTCCTGCGTGGGGGTCACCCTGGAGCGGATCGCCTATCGCCCCCTGCGGCGCAAGGGCGCGCACCGGCTCTACGTCGTCATCACCGCCCTCATGTGCGGCTTGATTCTCGAATATTCCAACCTGGCGGTACTCGGCGCCAGTCGCTTGAAGTTTCCAGAATTGCTCGAAAAACACATCTGGAATATCGGTGGGATCACCCTGACCAACCTTAAAGTTCTGGTCATTGTCACGGCAATTGTGGTTTTTGTCTTTTTGCAGTGGGTGGTCACCCGCACCCGGATCGGTATGGCGATGCGCGGTATCTCCTACGATAAGTTTGCCATTCCGCTCATGGGGATTCCCATTGATACGATCATTGTTTTTACCTTTATCCTGGGGTCAGCTTTCGCCGGGCTGGCCGGGTTGCTCTTTGCCATGAGTTATCCGGTGCTGGAGCCGTTTATGGGTATGCTCATCGGCTGGAAGGCGTTTATCGCCGCGGTGGTCGGTGGTATCGGCGACATCAAGGGCGCTTTTGTCGGCGGCTTTCTCCTCGGCTTTATCGAGGTGGGCGTGGTTTCTGTTTTTCCTTCGACTTATCGTGATCTGTTTGCCTTCACCATTTTGTTGCTGATTTTGTGGATGAAGCCGACCGGGCTGTTCGGCGTGCCGCAGTCGACGAAGATATAGTCGGGGAGAATCGCGATGAAGCAATATTCCCTCAATATCCTGCTGGTTCTCTTCGCTGTCGGCCTGCTCTGTGCCTCGTATTTTGGCCTGATGGACAGTTATATCGCGATTGTGGTTATGACCATCGGCATCAACATTATGATGTCGACCAGCCTGAATCTGGTCAACGGCAACATGGGTGAGTTTACCTGTGGCCATGCCGCCTTTATGTGCGTCGGCGCCTATGTGTCATCGGTTCTTTCGGTGTGGTGTTTTGGTTCCAAGTTCGGTGAGGCGCTGCTGCCGGCCTGGTCGGTTCTGTTCGTTTTTCCGGTTATTTTACTTATCGGCGGGGCGGTGGCGGCGGTTTCCTCCCTGCTGGTTTCGGTGCCCTCGTTCAAAACCCGCGACGACTATTTGGCGATTATCTCTATCGCGGTGAATTACATGATTATTTCGGCCCTGGAAAACATCGATTTTGTCGGGGGGTCGCGCGGTTTTCAGGGGATGAAAGACACCGTCTGGGCAATGGTCGATATTTTCGACGGGCCCTGGATGCTTTTCTGGGTCATTAACTTCACGGTTTTCACTGTCTGGGTGATCCGGCGCTTTATCACTTCAACCTACGGCAAGGGGGTCAACGCCATTTGTCAGGACGAAGTTGCGGCTGAGATCATGAGCGTTAACACCAACAAGATTAAAATTATCAATTTTATGGTCGCCGCCGGGTTGGCGGGCTGCGCCGGAGGGCTTTACGCCCATATTATCGGTTATGTTAATCCGCAGTCGTTTAACATTCTTAAATCGACCGAGGCGCTGGTCATGGTCTACCTTGGTGGCATGGGGTCGCTTTCCGGCGCTATCCTCTCGGCGATTATCTTTACCGGGCTCGTCGAGGTGCTGCGCTCCCAGGCGATCATTGACGGTTTGCTCTCACCGGTGACCTTTTTTTTCCCCGACTGGGAGCCCTCGGCCGGGGTCATCAAGTGGGTGGTGATTCCTTTGCTGCTGGTGATCGTCATGCAGTTCCGCTCCGAGGGAATTATGGGCAATCGTGAACTGAGCGATCTCTTCCCCCGCTTGAAAAAATATTACAGGTTCAAATAATGACAGAAACAGGGTTAGAGACACAAAAGGCTCCCGTTCTCGAAATTCGTGGGCTCACTCAGCGTTTCGGCGGTCTTACGGCAGTCAACAATTTTAATGTTGAGCTGCATGCGGGCGAACTTAACGGACTGATCGGCCCCAACGGTGCCGGCAAGACCACAGTTTTTAATCTGGTCAGTGGCTTCTACCAGCCGACGGAAGGTCAAATCTTTATCGATGGCCAGCCGACCGCCGGCCTTAAACCCCACAAGGTCACCTCCTTTGGCGTTGCGCGCACTTTCCAGAATATTCGCCTGTGGAACGATATGTCGGTGCTCGACAACATCCGGGTTGCCCAACACTACTGGCTGGGTTACGGCTTTTTTCACAGCGTGCTGCGGGGTAAACGGTTTAAACAACGTGAAGCGCAAATTGCTCAAGAGTCGGCCGCGTTGCTGGATGTTTTCGACCTCAAACGTTACGCCGACGAATATCCGAAAAACCTGCCCTATGGCACCCAACGTAAGCTCGAAATCGCCCGTGCTCTGTCGACCCATCCTAAGTTACTGCTCCTCGACGAACCGGCGGCGGGGCTTAATTCGGGCGACGCCAAAGAGTTGATTCGGTTGGTGCGCTGGATTCATAGCACCTTCGACGTCACCATCTGGATGATCGAACACCATATGGACGTCATGATGGAACTTGCGACCCAGATCAAGGTAATCGATTTTGGCGAAACCATCGCCGCCGGCACGCCCGAACACATTCGCAATCACCCGGCGGTCATAACCGCCTATCTGGGAGATGAGAATATCTGATGCTCTTAGCGGTTGAAAATCTCGCAGTCAAATATGGCAACATTCAGGCGCTGCACGGGGTCAGCTTTCATGTCAATGAAGGCGAAATTGTCACCCTTATTGGTGCCAATGGCGCCGGTAAAACCACCAGCCTTTATTCCATTACGCGTTTGCCACCTCCGGAAGCCCCGCGTGTGGTGGCTGGAGATATCCGGTTCAAGGGTCAATCGATTCTCAAGACCCGGCCTTCGGATGTGGTGAAGAATCTCCACCTCGCCCTCTCACCTGAGGGCCGCCACATTTTTGGTAACCTGACGGTGATGGAAAACCTCAAGCTGGCAACTTACTCCCGTGAAAAGGGGGCCGATCTGGAGTCGGAATATGGCCGAATTTTTGATCTCTTTCCCCGGTTGAAAGAGCGTCGCAACCAACGCAGTGAGTCCCTCAGCGGCGGCGAACAGCAGATGCTGGCGGTTGGCCGTGCCCTGATGACCGGCTGCCGGTTATTGCTCCTCGATGAACCCTCCATGGGCCTGGCCCCGGTGCTGAAATACGAACTCTTCCGCAAACTCAAACAGCTCAACGAGGAGGGGATGACGATTTTACTCGTTGAGCAGAACGCCAACCTCGCCTTGCAACTCGCTCACCGAGGCTATGTGCTCGACACCGGCACCATCGTCGCCGAAGGCTCTGGCCAAGAGCTGCTCGGTAATCCCGAAGTTAAAAAAGCCTATCTGGGTGGTTGAGTCACAACGGAGGGCAGAGCAATGACCCGTGATGATCCGCGTCAAAAATGGAACCAGCGCTGGCGTGAACGGCGTGGCGAAGAGATGGTTGCCGATTCCTGGCTGCTGGAAAATATTCCGCTGCTGCCGGTTGGCAAAGGGCTTGATCTCGCCTGTGGCCGCGGGCGTAACAGTCTTGAACTGGCGCGGCGCGGTTTTTCCATCTGTGCCATCGATTATTCAGCAGAAGCCCTTGAACAGCTTCAAGTCGCAGCACGCCGGGCCAATCTGTCCATTGCCACCCAGGTTTGCGATCTTGAACAGGCTCTCCCAAGCTTGGCCCCAGATTTTGATCTGGTGCTCTGTTTTTTTTACCTGCACCGCCCGTTGTTGCCCTGGATGTTGCAACGGGTCAAACCGGGTGGTTATGCGATTCTCCGCACCTTCAGCAGTGCTGGAAATTTCCCGCCTGGTGACCTTGACGCACAGTTTGTCTTGCAACCGCAGGAATTGTTGTCGATCTTCAGTGGCTGGGAGATCCTGCGGCACGAAGAGGGTCTTGAACCCTCACGCAAAGGGGGTTCGCTCGCCGGTATTCTGGCGCGCAAACCCCCTTTATGAGCTCTTTTCTCAGAGGGACACAGGTTAAAATTTCCCGTATTCCGCATCGTCGAGGTTGATAACCCTTGCTGCCTTTTGCTGCTGGCGTGGCTGGTTGGCCAGGCTGTTCCAGCCGTTGGCTTGCAGGCGCGGCTGGGGTTTGCTTTTGGCTGCCGGCGCAGGGCTGATTTGTCCGACAGGCGCTTGCTGGTGGTGTACAGCCTTAATTTTGAAGCGCATGAGCATCTGCTGTAAATGTGCGGCCTGACTCGACAGTTCTTCGGCACTGGCCGCGCTCTCTTCGGCGGTGGCGGTGTTCTGCTGGGTGACGATGTCGATCTGTTCGATTCCCTGGTTGATCTGGGCAATGCCACCGGCCTGTTCTTCTGACGCGCTGGCGATTTCGGCGGCCAGGTCTGAAACTTTGGTCACCTGTTGAGAAATTTTCTGGAGCGAATCGGCGGTTTCGCTGGCGATCTGCGCTCCATTGGCGGTTTTCTGAACCGAGCCTTCGATGAGCTCGGCTGTTTCCCGTGCCGCCTTGGCGCTGCGTCCGGCCAGATTCCGCACCTCTTCGGCAACCACCGCAAAGCCTTTGCCATGCTGACCGGCGCGGGCCGCTTCAACGGCGGCGTTCAGGGCGAGCAAGTTGGTCTGGAAGGCAATTTCGTCGATGACTTTGATGATTTTGTTGATGTTCTGACCGGCCAGACTGATTTCATCCATAGCCCCGACCATGCGTTGCATCTGCTGATTACCCGTGTCAACCGCCTGTTGTGCTTCATCTGACAGCAGGTTGACCTGCTGGGCATTGGCGGCATTTTGCCGCGTCTGAGCGGTCAGTTCATTGAGGGAACTGCTGATCTCCTCCAAGGAACTAGCCGATTCCGTAGCCCCCTGGGACAGGGATTGGGCCGAATCACTCACTTGCACGCTGCCTGAACTAATCTGCTCACCCGCGGTTTGAATCTGCTCCATCACCTCGTTCAACTGAACTTCAAGTTGTTTCAGAGCCCCGCGAATTTCGTCCTCTTTATCACGCGGGCTAATCTCAAAGGTGAGATCCCCACTGGCCAGTCTTTTCAGGGCATCAATCATTTCGTGCTGCAAGCTCTCGGCAAAACGATCCATGGCCTTGGCCATGCGACCGACTTCGTCGCGTTGATCCATGTTGAGGCGCGTGGTCAGATGCCCCTTTTCCATTGCTTCGATCATTTCAACCGCACGGTGCATGGGGCGTGAGACCATGCGTGCCAAAAAGAACACCAGCCCAATTGAAACACCTATGGCTGCAAGCAGAACCGCCATCACCGACCAGAACACCTGGTTGATTGCCGCTTCCAGATCGTCAACATAGAGGCCACTGCCAATAATCCAGCCCCATTTAGGGTGGAGTTTGACATAGCTGATTTTGGGCTGAGGCTGGTCGTGGCCGGGTTTTTCCCACTGATAGTTGACAAACCCGGCGCCGGCGTTTTGGGCAACTTTGACCATTTCCATAAACAACGCCTTACCATCGGGATCTTTTTTGGCCGACAGATCCTGACCTTCAAGAGCCGGGCTGATGGGATGCATCACCATTTTCGGTTGCGTGTCATTGATCCAGAAATAAGCGTCATCGCCATAGCGCGTGGCGCGAAGGGCGGCCAAGGCCAAAGCCTGGGCCTCTGCAACACTCAGGGTTTCACCGGCTTCACGGCTGTAATGGTCAATAATTCCCCAAGCGGTTTCCACCGCGGTTTGTAATTCATTCCGCCGCCCTTCATAGAGGTTGTCACGATATTGCCCATAGAGCCACAGGGATGTCGCGGTGAAAATAATGATCAGCACGCTGGTGACCAGGTAGATTTTTTTGCCGATGTTCAAATGTTTAATGCGCATTTTTTTCGCTCCTGTAAAGGGTCAGCCTGCCTTGGGCAGGTCGGGAATAGATAGATCTTGGTGGTGCATGGGATTGGCATTTGCTACCGGTGAGGTGTCGCGTTGAAAAATTGTTTTGACCCGCTGGTAAATTTCGCTCGATGGGCATTGGTGCAGGGGCGGATCAAGCGTGGTAATGGCGCCGCTCAAGGGCAGGGAGACTGGACTGACCAGCATGAGTTGTAGCCGGGGATATTTTTGCCGCAACTTTAAGAGCAGGGCCAGGAGTATGCCTTGTGTCTGAGGGTGATTGATCAACAGCATGTCAGCCGCAACCAAGGTGCTGTCCTGTTGCAGTAGCCAGTTAATCGCTTCAATTTCGTCGTCAAAAGAAGTTATGGCAAAGCCTGAAAGATGCAACAGAAAACCGATGTTCGATAAGCTGTCGCCCGAATTATCGGCCACCAGAATATGTTTTTTGTTGCTCATGACCTGCCTGCTTAGAAAAGTTAAAGACGAGAGCAGGCAGAGCAATCTTGGTGCCAGCTAATCTCAAGTTATTAAATAATTAAAATGATTGTATTTTTAACAAAAAAGAATGGAAGTCGTTTTGAAAGGGGGTGTAACTAAAAGAACGCCGGTAGCGGCAGAAATATCGCAAAAGTCCCTGATCTCGGGATTTGAAGCCAGTGTGGGCAAACAAACACTGTCACCAGCTGCACACCCCTCCAACGGGGTGGTTTTGCCAGCAGTGCATCAAGGCTTCGTATCCTGCTCAATAGTTACCGAACTTTTTTTAAGGCGTTTGTTCAGCGCCGGGCGCGAAATCCCGAGCAAGCTTGCGGCAATGGTTTGATTACCGGCAGCGCGTTTCATGGCTTCGGCCTCCAGCAGCTTGCCTGCTTCTGCCAGGCTGGGCAGAGTCGCGCCGAAAATCAGCTTCTGTTCAGGGTCTTCCGCCAGGTTTCTGGGTGCGCCCTGGGAAATTGCAGCGCGAAATGCGCGCATGGAGAGGGTTCCATGCGTGTGAGTGGCCATGGCGTCAGCGACCATGGCCGCCAGTTCGCGCACATTGCCGGGAAAGGCATAGGTGGTAAGGAGATTTGGCAACTCGGGTGGATAGGTTGGTTTTGTGCGTCCCAGGTTTTGTGCCTCGCGCTCGAGGAGATGGTTAAGCAGCAAGGGAATGTCG
Organism: Deltaproteobacteria bacterium; assembly: GCA_009993495.1. Taxonomy (GTDB): domain Bacteria; phylum Desulfobacterota; class Desulfuromonadia; order Desulfuromonadales; family Geopsychrobacteraceae; genus Geopsychrobacter. Next base: position 10,432 of record JAACTI010000252.1, read on the forward strand.
CCCTTACGTTTGCGCAGGGGGGGCAATTCGAGGCGATGAGCGGCCAGACGGTAATAGAGATCGCGACGAAACTGACCCGCTTCGACGGCGGCTTCCAGCCTACTGTTGGTGGCCACCACCACGCGAATATCGGCCTGGCGTGGGGTGTCGGCTCCCAGAGGCAGGTATTCACCTTCTTGCAGCAGACGCAATAATTTTATCTGCGAAGCCAGACTCAGGTCGCCAATTTCATCTAAAAAGAGTGTTCCGCCACGCGCCGTTTCAACCATGCCGGGCCGGTTGCGCTCTGCGCCGGTGAAAGCTCCGCGCAGGTGGCCGAAAAGGGTGTCGGAAAAAATAGTATCGTCAAGGCCGGCAACATTGAGCGCCACCCAGGGTGCCGCCGGTTGGCGCAAACGGTGAACCGCGCGGGCGAAAAGTTCTTTGCCGGTGCCGCTTTCGCCGCAAATGAGCACCGGGTGCGGTCCTGGCGCTACCGCCTCAAGATAGTGGCACAGATGAAGCAATTGGGGGTCGGTAGTGACGATCTCGGCAAAGACGGCCGGATTTTTCAGCGGTTGATTTTGAAATAACCTGTTGAGCTGGCGGTTTTCTTCCTGCAATTGCAGCATCTTGAAGGCCCGGCGGATGGCGGCCAGCAGCTGATCTTGCTCGACACTCTTGACAAAATAGTCGAAAGCACCCAGTTTCATACAGCGTACCGACAGCGCAACCTGGTTGATCCCGGTCAGGACGATAACCGGTAAGTCCGGGTAGCTGGCTACAATCTGGGGCAGTAGTTCATCGCCAGTGATGTGCGGCATGGTGATATCGAGAAGTACCAGATCCGTTGGTTGCCGCGCCAGCATCGCCATGGCCTTGCGGCTGTCGCTGCAAGTGCGGATTTGCGTGACTCCCACGGAGCGTTCGATAGCCACGGACAGGCCGCGCAGCCAGCTGGGTTCATCATCGATCAGTAGCACTGAAAAATTAAAAAATTCCTTCATCATTTTGATCTACTCGCCGGAAGTTGCAGCAGGATGGTGGTTCCTTGCCCCGGTTCGGAATGAAACTCCAGCTTGCCGCCATGCTCGCGCACAATGCGTGCTGAAACCGACAGACCCAAGCCGGTGCCGCCCGCTTCACGGCGGGTGGTAAAAAAGGGGTCGGTAATGTAGGGCAGGTTTTCAGGGCTGATGCCACAGCCTTCATCCATCACCCTTATTTCGACGCAGCGGGCCTGCGGATTCCAGCGGCTGTGCAGGGACAATTTTGCGGCGCGGTTTGGCAGGGCCTGGCAGGCATTGACCAGGAGATTAACAATAACCTGTTCCATGCGGTGCGGATTCCCTGTGATCGGGGGCAGGCGGGTTGCCAGGCTTTGGCTGAAATGGTCCGTTGCTTTGCGAATTGTCGTGTGTGCCAGCCGCAAGGCCTTGGCGATGGAAATATTCAGATCAAAATCCTGGGTTTTTTCATGGCCGTCTCGATACGCGAAATCTTTCAAATCTTCGACGATTTCGCGGATGCGGCGTGCGCTGTCTTCCATTTCCGTTGCCAGTTGTGGTGCCAGCTGGCGGGCGCGGTTGAGGGGCAGCCCGCCGATTCTGACTTCGGGACTGAGATGTGCCAGTTCAGCAAGAGCATCATGCAGAAGGTCGCGCAGGGTCTGAAGGTTGAGCATAATTAAGCCATTAGGGTTGTTGATTTCATGGGCGACTCCGGCTGACAACTGACCCAGAGACGCCAGCCGACTGGCACGCTCGCTTTCTTTGCGCAGGCGCATCCTTTCGGTAATATCTTCAAAAATCAAGATCAGCCCGGCTTGTCCGGACATCTTCTCCGCGTTACGGGCATTTGAGAGGCTCAGAATCCGCGCTTTATTGCGGTGGTCCGTGTAGTTTAATTCAAAATTTCGCAGGGGCTCGTGGAGGATCCTGTGGCAGAGTTCGGAGTCGAACTGTGTCAGAAAAGGACAGGGGGCACCGATAATTTCAGCGGCCGACAGGCCGAACAGTTGCTGCGCGCCCCGGTTCCACAGCTTGACCTGCTGGTGGTGATCCAGTTCGATAATTGCCAGGGGCACCGCCTGAAACAGGGCATCGAGGGTGGCATGGCTGGCATTGAGCTGGCGACAGGCATCTTCAAGCTCGTGGGTGCGTTTCTCGACCTCCTGTTCGAGGGACTGCTGGTAGCTTTGTTGCAAAGATTTCAGTCGACCGCGTTCGATCCCGCTGCTGACGGCGTGACTCAAAACGTCGAGGCTTAAAATCGGTTTGGTCAAATAATCCGTCGCCCCACGGCGCAGGGCTTCGACCACGTCACGAATGTCGTCGGTTCCGGAAATGACAATTACCGGAATGTCGGGCGCTGTTTTGCGCAACACCTCAAGGGTCGCCAACCCGTCGAGTTCGGGCATGTACAGGTCGAGGAGAATTAGCTCTGGCTGCTCGCGGGCCGCTAACTCTAGCCCGTGACGGCCTGATGCGGCATCAAAAACCACATAGCCCAGGTCTTCCAAGAAGTCACGATAGGTGACGCGCAGGGCCTCCTGATCATCAATTACTAAAATTTTCGCTGGTTCAGTGACGATGGGCACGGTTTGTCTCTGATTTTTGGGTTGGAATCGGTTAGCGCGGCGGAGGGACAGTTACCCGAGTGTAGCAGCTGAACGCCGAAGGACAAGAGGGGCGTGGATGACAAGAGAAAAAAGCCCTTACGCACAAGGGAGCGCAAGGGCTTTTGAGCCGGTGAAAACCAGAGTTTTTATTCGACCGTCACTTTGGCGTCTTCGATGATCAGGGCATACTTGTAGCCGTAGCCAAAATCTTTATCGAGGCTCAATGTTCCTGAAACCAGCACAGTATCGCCAACTTTGGCTTCGGTAGCGCTGGTGACGGTAATGTCGTTGGTGCCGGCGGCGGCGTCACCGCTGCCATCCTGAATGTGCAGCCAGTTTTTGCCCATGATCTGAGCGTTGTATTTAACGACCTTGCCGCGCAAGGCTACTTCTTTCCCGGCTAGCTCGGCTTTGCCATTATTGATTTCAGCCACGGTTTTGCCGCCTTCGGCCTTGGCGATACCTTGCAGATCGATATCGGCCGCTGCGGTCGCGCTGACTTTCGTATCGGGATGGCCTTCAGGCATGGTCGCATTCGGGTCAACGCTTGCAGCCGCTGCGGTCGCATTGGGGTTCAAAACGGAATCGACGAAATAGACCACTTCAAAATCACGGTCGAGGGATTTGCTGTGGTAGTTGTTCATCGGCATGCCTTCGGGGACGATGACGTCATCGCCGACGGCAACGCTGAATTCGGGGGCTGCCGCCCAGATTTTCTTTTGACCATCATCGACCTGAACATAGGTGTAGCCTGCGGCATTCATGGTTTCGACGACCTTTCCGGTTACGCCACCGGCTTTGGGTACTTCAGCCGCTGGTTGACTGGTTGCCGCCGGAGCCGCAGCCTGGGGAGCTTCTTCTTTTTTACTACAGGCCGAAAAAGAGATGAGTGCCAGGCTGGCAACGAAAAAGATAAGGACTTTTTTCACGATGGATCCTCCAGTAGCTTTAGCTTTAAGTTGTTTACGCAATGGCCATAAACGGCCGGTTTTTGACAACCTGTGGAAGATACCACAAATGAAAGTGCTGAAACAAGATGCCAAGCGCGGGATTTTTTACTATCTCAGTGGTCTCACTTTACTCCCAAGTCACCGTGCCCGAGATCCCCATTCCACGGGCCGCATACCCCGCTTAGCTGTCGCTGTCCGGGCGACAGTTACGCGTTCCATGGTGGCCTCGGACTGGTCGCTTTGGGGTTTTTCCTGAGCCGTTTTATTCGCTACTTTTTGCGCAAGCATCATGTTTAACCACTGATTGAGCCTTCTGTTGTTTTGACTGCTCGCCTGGATCAAGATTCCCGTGCGACGCGTGAAGGTCTAGATTTTGCCCGGCAGGCGATCGTAAAGCTCACAGAGGTGGTGCAACCTGGGGCCGGCATCACTGGTCAGGCTGGCGAGTTGTTCGGGCAGCATACGCCAGTTCCAGTTGCCATCGGCAACGCCGGGCAGGTTCATGCGGGCCTCGTTGCCCAGGGACAGCAGGTCTTGCATGGGGATAATCGCCAAGCGGGCCGAACTGGCCAGGGCGGCCCGAATCAGCGGCCAGGGCATTTGGCGGCAGGGCGAATTTAGATAGTCGCGCACCCGCTGTTTACCGGCGCCGTCGAGAGCCTGCCACCAGGCCAGGCTGGTGGCGTTGTCGTGAGTGCCGGTAAAAACCAGGGCATTGCGCGGGTGCTGATGGGGCAGGTAGGGGTTGCGGGCATCAGAATCGAAGGCAAACTGCAAAATTTTCATGCCGGGGAAACTAAAATGATCGCGCAGGTTTTCAACCTCGGGGGTGATGACCCCCAGGTCTTCTGCGATTAAGGGCAGCTGGGGGAAGTCTTGAGAGATTCTGCTAAAAAAATCAGCGCCGGGGCCCGCTTGCCAGTGCCCATTGATGGCCGTTTCTTCGTGTGGCGGAACGGCCCAGCAGGCGACAAATCCACGGAAATGGTCGATGCGTAGCAGGTCAAATTGCTGGAGGTTCCAGCCTAGTCGGGCTTTCCACCAGGCGTAGCCATCAGCCGCCATGAGTTCCCAGTTATAAAGGGGATTCCCCCATAGCTGGCCGCTGGTGCTGTAATAGTCGGGTGGTACGCCCGCGAGCAGCCGTCGTGCACCGCCGGCGTCGAGTTGGAAAAGTGATCGGTTGGCCCAAACATCGGCGGAATCGTAGGCCACAAAGATGGGCAGATCGCCGATGATTTCTACCCCCCGGTGGTTGGCGTGGGCTTTTAAGGCCAGCCATTGTTCAAAGAAGACAAATTGCAGATATTTTTCAATGCCGATTTCCGCCGCCAGACGGGTGCCATGCTCGTGAAGGGCGGCCTGGTGACGATCACGCAGGGCAGCGGGCCAGTCACACCAGCTTTTATGCTGCTGGTCGGTGCGCATGGCGCGGTAAAAAGCGTAATCATTCAGCCAGGCAGCGTGTTGCTGACAAAACTGATCAAAAGCCTGGCGCCTTGGGGGAGTGGCCAGAAAGAAATTCTTTGCCGCACGCCGTAAAAGTGGGGTGCGCAAGCGGCGGCACTGGTCAAAATTAACACGTTTTTCCGCCGCCTGATGCGGTGGTAGATCGGATCTTTTTAAGTCGCCCACTTCGGCAAGTCGATTCAAGCTGATGAGGTCAGGATTGCCGGCAAAGGCTGAAAAAGCACTGTAGGGGCAGTCGCCATAGCCGGTTGGCCCCAAAGGCAGCAGCTGCCAGACACTTTGTCCGGCGGCGGCAAGGTGTTCGATGAAGGTAAAGGCTTCATCGCCAAGGGTGCCCAATCCTTCGGGGCCTGGCAATGAGGTTGGATGTAAGAGCACGCCAGCTTGGCGATGAGTCAGCATGTGATTTATTTCCGTTATTGGGGTTGGTCTGTAACGCAGACGTATCGGCACCTATTTCAGGAAATATCCGGCGACGCGCCATTGTTGATCTGGCGACAAGGCCAGAATGACGGTTTCGATGACCTCCGGGCGCAACTTGAAAGAGGAGTCGTATGTCAGGGTCAAGTAGTGGCCGTCAGGCGCACCTTCGGCCCAGGTTGCGGTGCGTGCGTCTTTGTGGGCGCGCTTGAGCAGGGCGCCATATTGGTTGCGCATCGCCGGGGCCTGCTTGAGCCAGACTTCGCGCACCACCTTTTGTTGCAAAAGCTCCGAGGCCATGTGCCAGGCGTCGCCGTAGCGTTCTGCGTCGACGGCCGTCAGAAAGGCTGTGGCGGCAGCGGTGCCCTGGGCCAGAGTTTGCTTGTCTGGGCGGCTTTTAAAAATTGGAAAAATGAGAATTGCAGCGACCGCGAGCAGGGCAACAAAATGAAAATGATATTTTTTAGGGATCAGCATGCGCACCTCAGCGATAAGAAGTTCTGTGTAAACTGGCAGACGAAAGACAGCGTTTGTCCTTCTATTTTGCCAAATTTAAAAGATTGGACAGGAGTTTTTTGAGCGTTGCCAGCCGGTAAGGCTTCTGAATGAAACCGGCCAGGCCCTTGCCGATAAATTTTTGCGTGACTTCTTGTTCGTTGTAGCCACTGCTCATGATCACACCGAGCTGTGGATACCGCTGGCGCAGCTCGCGGAAACATTTTTCACCATCCATGTGGGGCATAGTCAGATCAAGGAGCACGCAGCGGATATCCGCATGTTCGGACAATTTGTTCAGGGCATCCCGTCCATCAGTGGCGGTTATTACCTCGAATCCCAGTTCACCGAGCATTTCAGCACCGACGTCGCGCACACTTTCTTCATCGTCAACCAGGAGAATTTTTCCACTCCCCTGATAGGAGAGTTCCGTTTCAATTTCCGTGAGCGCGGCAGGTTGTTCCGATGTTGGGAACAGAATCTTGAAGGTGGAACCCTGGCCCGGTTCGCTGTAAACCCGAATCGCGCCCTGATGGCCGCGCACAATGCCGAGAACTGCCGACATGCCCAGCCCGCGTCCGGTAAACTTGGTGGTGAAGAAAGGATCAAATAATTTGCCAAGGGTCTCTTTGCTCATGCCACAGCCGGTATCCGCAATTTCGAGACAGGTGTAGTGTCCGGCGGGCAGGTTTTCGGCCAGCCAGATAGTGCGTAAATATCGGTTGTCGCAGAACATACTGGTTGTCGTTATGCTGATAAAACCGCTGCGTGCACTAATAGCTTCTGAGGCGTTGATCACCAGGTTCATGACAATTTGTCGAATTTGGGTTGCATCGGCCATGATACTTGGCAGGGGACGATGCAGATTCAGACGGAGCACCGCATTTTTTGAAATAGACACTTCCAACATGTGCAGCATTTCTTCCAGCAGTTCATTCAGATCGATGCGTTCAACTACAAATTTGCCTTTGCCCGAATAAGCGAGCATCTGCCGCGCCAGATCGGCGGCACGTTCGGTCGATTTCTCGATGCGTTCAATATTGATCAGGGCCCCAGACCCCGGGTTAAGACGTCTCTTGGCCAGTTCGGCGTTGCCGATGATGGCGGCCAGCAGGTTGTTGAAATCGTGAGCGATCCCGCCGGCAAGTACGCCGAGACTTTCAAGTTTTTGGGTTTGCAGCAGCTGGGCTTCAAGCTTGCGCTGTTGTTCGTGTTGTTGAACCTGTTCCGTGATATCGCGGGAGATGGACAGGATACAGGGGTCTTTATTGATCTCGATCAGCCGCGCCGCCATGAGACCAATAAGGGGCTGTCCGTCTTTACGCCGGAAGTTGGCCTGAAAACCATTGATTTCGCCCTGCTCACGCAGGAGTTGGAGCATGCGCTGACGATCTTTATCGCGGCACCAGATGCGCAGATCCCGGGAATCAGAGCGCCGCCCGATAATCTCGGCCTCGCTGTAACCAAGAATGGCAGTAAATCCTTGGTTGACCTCGATGTAAACGCCGTCCGCCATGCGATTGATGGCAATCGCGTCGGGGTTGAGTTGGAAGGCACGCGAAAATTTTTCTTCAGAAAGCCGTAGGTCTTCTGCAATTTGGTAGCGCACGGAAATATCACGGATAAAGCTATGCCAGCGTAAATCCGGCGACATGCGACTTTTCATTTCGATGGGAACGCGGCTGCCGTTTTTGCGCATGAGTAGGCGTTCGCTGGTTATGATCTGTCCGGCGTGGAGCAAGTCATAACGGAGGGGATTGCGTTCAAGATCGTCGGCGGCGAAGAATGTTGCGATATTAAGCGCGAGCAGTTCACCAATTTCATAACCCGTCAGGTTGGCAGCACTTTGGTTGGCGCTGAGAATCCGTCCGACCTTGTCAACCGACAGAATAGCGTCAGGTGCCATTTCGACCAGATCAAGAGCAACTTCAACCAAGGCAGGGACATGCTGCTGTTGGCGGGCAGCGCTTAATTCGGCCTCTAATTGCTTAATCCGGCGCTGCAGGGCGTCAACCCTTGTCTGGTGGTCTGATGTCGACATGGCAATCTGCTGGGAGTTTGGGAGTAAAAGAAAACACGGATGAGACTAACACAAAATCCCCTGGGCACACAGGCGAATTGCAAGGGGCGGTTATTTTTAGCCGGATAAATTTCAAAGGCTGGCAAAAAATGATTTATTTGTTAGTCTATGTCGCGGAGGGCTGGTGCAGGTCTTTGATCCGGAGCCGGAATTCGATGCTGAAAATCTCTTTTTTACGTAATATTTTGTTGATTTCGCTTTTTTTCGCCCTGGCTTTTCCCCTGTACGATTTTCTTTATCTGATCCCCGCCTATCAGACTTTGATGATCAAAGAAGTTGAAAGCGATGCCGTTCGTTTCGTCCGTTCCTTGGTTATTGGCAACCACCTCGATGAATTTGAACTCGAAAAAAACAAAATTCCACCCACCCTGATTGAAATGGTTAACGTGCTGCAAAGCGAACAGATGATCGTTAAACTGCGAATTTTTTCTCCTGTCGGCGAAATTGTCTATTCGACGGGAAGTAAAGAAATCGGCACGGTTAATGACAAAAATTATTTTGTTGATATTGTCGCTAAAGGACAAAACTATTCAAAAATGGTCAAGCGGAAAACGGTGACCGCCGAGGGTATCCAAATTGATACAGATCAGGTTGAAACCTATGTCCCCCTGGTTTTTGACGGGCATTTTCATGGGGCGATGGAGGTTTATTATGATGTTTCCTCTGGCCAGAATCAATTGCGTCTTTTGTCTTACAAATCTTTTTTTACCCTTTTGTTTGTCGCCCTGGGCTTGTTTGGTACCACCTTACTGGTTCTGTCGCGGGCCTATGAAACTTACCAGGCCCGCGAACGCGCTGAAGCCTTGCTGAAAGAGGCCAACGAGGTGCTTGAAGCTCGCGTGCGTCAACGCACCGAAGAATTGTCCCAGGCCAACCAAGCCCTTTCGGCTGAAATTAGTGAGCGCCGCAAAGCGCAGCAGGCTCAAAAAAGCGCTTACGAACAGGCCTTGGAAGCGCGGAATCGCATCAATGCCATCATCTCTTCCGTGGCTGATGCCATTCTGGTGACGGATGAACAGGATCGTCTGGTGCTGATTAATCCGGCCGCTGAAACCCTGTTCGGCGTCCAAAGCAAAGCGGCTGTCGGTGCACACCTCCCTGAAATTATCGGATTTGATTCTTTATTGCTGCATATATCCAAAGCCCGGGTTCAGTTAAAAGATAAGGGGTTAGTCGAGTTCGATTTCAGCATGGAGCTCGAAGATCAGGAAAGAGTCTATCAGGGCCGAACTTCGCGCCTGCTTGATGCCAGTAAGGTGACGAGCAAAGGCTTGGTTTTGTTGATTCACGATGTGACGCGTGAACGCCAGATCGATCGCATGAAAAGTGAATTTGTTTCTATGGCCGCGCACGAATTACAGACCCCCTTGACCATGGTGCTGGGCTACAGCGAATTACTGCTCGATCCGAGCAAAAACTTTGCGGCCGAAGAACAGAGAGACTTTCTGCGGATTATTAATGACAAGGCCATCGAACTTTCGCAACTGGTCGATGATATTCTCGATCTGTCGCGCATTGAGGAAGGGAAGGGCCTGCATCTGACCTTCCGCCCGCTGTTGCTGGGGCAGATTTGTCAGCGGTTGGTCACCCGTTTTGAGCGCGAGCATCGCCAGCACCGCTTCTTACTCGACCTGCCCAAACAGGAGCCAAGCGTTGAAGCCGACGGGGTGCGCTTGATGCAGGTGGTGGAAAATCTTCTGAGCAACGCGGTCAAATATTCGCCCGATGGCGGGCTGATTCGCGTTACCTTGCACCCGCGGGAAGATCGCTTGCAACTGGATGTGGTTGATCAGGGGATTGGCATGCGTGAAGAGGAAAAAAACCGCGCTTTTGAACGTTTTTATCGCGCCGATGCATCGAATACTGCCATTCGTGGGGTTGGGCTGGGTCTGAGTATCTCGCGATACATTGTCAACGCTCATCGGGGTGATATCCGTATTTTCAGCAGCAAAGGGCAGGGCACCCGGGTTGAGGTAAGCCTGCCTCTGACCCAACCTCCGGAGGCCTGACACCGTCGACCGGTGCTGGAGAAAACCTTCACCACCAAAGGGATTGAGCCTTGTTCCTGACCTCTGATGATGAAGGTTTTTTTACTCTCAGCCCTTGGGCCCGCGATGACATTCTTTGCATTTGGTTGGGCCATTCTGGGCCTTGTGACAGGATTTGCACCGCTGGTGAAATGCGTCTTTTGCCGTGGGAATGTCAGCGGTGACGCCATGACAGCTGCGGCAGGCAACCGGGGTTGCCTCTGCCGCGGCCTGATGATGGCAGGTTTGACATGCGGCCACTCGCCCCTGGTGGGCCGCATGGTCAAAACTGACTTCACCCATGGAGGCTGGCAGTTTTACCGCTTCGGGTCCCTTGTTGACCGCCGCCATCACCAGCGCCGCAGAAAACACCAGGCATCCAACAACCAGCAATATACTCATCTTTCTCATCTCATCCTCCTACAGGACTCTTTAGCCGCTCATTCGGCTTGAGGACAGAGTTTCATAAATAAATTTTTTAATCAGTAGCTATCCATAGTAAAGTCGCTGGATGTCGGGTCGCAATTCAATAATTCAGGGCAGTTAAGCCGCCTATGTCGACATGAGAAGGGGGGGGAAATTTCAGCGAAGGCGCTGAATTTGTCGGTTAGAATGGTTTTTTGCTAGACTCTCTTCAATTCTTGTCGACCGCAGTTAAACTGCAGGAGTCGCTCACAATGAAATCAGCGCCACCGTCGGTTGCCATCGATGGCGAAAAAATTCGCCACATCCGTGAAACGGCTCGCCTGACCCAGCTGTATGTCGCCAAGGTCGTCAATGTCACCACAGACACAGTTTCGCGTTGGGAAAATAATCGTTATCCAACCATACGCCGAGATAACGCCTTAAAACTGGCCGAGGCCCTGGAGGTTGAGCTTGCGCAGATCCTGAGAGCGGAAGAGCCTGAAAGCTGTCTGCCTGCGCCGCTTGGCCCCAGACGTGCAGGGGCGCTGAAGCTGGTCTTGTTCGGGATTTTTTTAATCGGAGGGGCGGTTGCGGCCTGGTTCTTTTGGCCCTCCGGATCGGGGATTCGCTCTGAACTGGTGCGGGTTGAGCGTTTTCTGCCACCTCAGGTCGCGCCGGGAACACGAGTGCCGGTTCATCTGCGGCTGGAAGCCGACACCAAAGTAACCGGCTTGATTCTGCGTGAAAATTTTCCACCGGGTTGGATTCTGGTGGAAGCTGATCCTCCCCCGACCAGCCTCGACAACCTCAATGGCAGCGTGCGTTGGATGACGCGCCACCCGCAGCAACTAAAACAGATTGTGTATCTGTTGGAGGCTCCAACCGCGGTGAGTGCTGGGGCGTTGGTCAATTTAGAAGGTGAAGTCGTCGCTAACCCCGAAGGACAGAATCTGTCAATTGTTGTCGTTGGAGAGTCAAGTTTGCTGGTTGCGCCCTATCACTGGGCCGATGAAAATGCCGATTTAACTATTGGCGATGGGGAAATTCTCGATGTGTCCGATCTGGTAGATCTGTCGGACAATATTCATTTCGGCTGGAATGAGATTGAAGCGCTGTGGGATGCCGGTGCTTACCGCTTTGACCTTGAGAAAAATCAGTTTGTCCCCCTTAAAACACCGCCACCCCCAGACTCTTGATCGGAAAAATTCTGCCCCCTCAAGCCCCTGTAACCCTTCACATCATGAGACCAAGATGGTGCAACGAATTCGAGCAGTCCACTTATCATGTCTTGTTAGGCGTTATGCGCTCACTAAGCGTAAAAAGAATGCCAAATCGGTAAGATTCAGGCCGCCGGTTTGTGAGGCTGGGCTGTCATGTCCACGCCCAATGCGCGCATGACAGCGAGCATTGTTTTCAGGGTAGGGTTTCCTTGTTCGCTGAATGAGCGATAAAGCTGCTCACGGGACAGCCCGGTTTCTCGTGAGAGTTCAGTCATTCCCTTGGCACGGGCAACAACGCCCATGGCCTTGGCAATGTAAGCAGCATCCCCCGTTTCCAGCGCATCCGCAAGGAATACCGCAATACCTTCTTCACTTTCCAACGCTGCCGCCGGATCGTAATCATAAATGAGTTCGTTCATGTTTTTCTCCCCTGCGCCGCCAGTTGCAGCGCGGTGTCAATGTTTTTTTGCTGACTGTTCTTATCGCCGCCACACAGCAGCAAAATAAACTCGTTACCATGCTGATAGAAGTAAACCCGATAACCAGGGCCGTAGTGAATTCTCAATTCACTGACTCCCTGGCCTATTGGCTTAACATCACCAGGTAGTCCATTTGCCAGACGAAACACCCTGGCGGCTATCAAGGCTTTCACGCGTTGATCTTTTAATTTGTGTTGCCACTTTTGATAGGTGGCGGTTTGTTTGATGTCGAGCATAAATGATAGTAGTTTATAAACAACACAAAAGACAAGCCATTTTATGGCTGGTGACTTTTTGATTTTTCGGGAATGTTGGAATTCAAGATCAAATTCTTTCACCCTTCACTTCTGAGCCAGACCAAGATGGTGCAGCAAATTCCAGCAGCCCATGAGTGCGACGCCGATTCCGGCGAGGCGCAGCAGCCACATACGGCGCGTGCGGGTGAGCAGGCTGGCGGTGGTGCCGATGAAAA
>JAACTI010000254.1 GCA_009993495.1 Deltaproteobacteria bacterium
TTCAAAGCCTTTAAGATGCTGATCTATGGGCCGTGCGCCAATGGCACAGCCCCCCGGCAAACTGACCCGGGCATGGCCACAACGGGCCAGCAAGGGGCCAAGCACCAGCACCGAGGCCCGCATGGTGCGCACCAGATCATAGGGCGCTTCGATGCTGCTGATGGCGGTGGCATCCACTCGGCAGCAATCGGCGTCACGTGTGGTTTGCGCCCCCAGAATTTTCAGCAACGCCACCGCGGTATCAATGTCGCGCAGTTCAGGCACATTACAGATTTCACTGCGGCCCGAGGTCAGCAGGGTTGCAAAGAGCAGGGGCAAGACCGCGTTTTTTGCCCCACTGACGTGCACTTCACCCCGTAAGGGTTGACCACCCCTAATCACAATCTTGTGCAAAATTTATCCTTTACGTGCGCCGATTACTCGCGGGTGCCCGGCGTAATCCTGACGACAGTAGATGGTGTGTAAACCACTTTCAACGAGCAAAGCCGTGACAGCCTCTTGCTGTTGCCAACCGATTTCAAGAAGTAACCAGCCCCCCGGCTTGAGAATTTTATGAACCTGCCGACACAGCAGCCGATAACAATCGAGCCCATCTTCACCGCCAAGCAACGCGACAGCCGGTTCAAAATCGCGCACCTCGGGCATAAGTTCGGCATAGTCAGCGCAGCTGATGTACGGCGGATTGGAAACCACCAGATCATAGGAACCGCGGGGCAATTGTGCCAGATCCCCCAGGATAAAACGACTGCGTTCCTCGAAACCCAGCTCTTGGGCGTTGTAGGCAGCAAGTTCAAGCGCCGGCGCTGAGATATCCAGTCCGGTTACCTGCCAGCGGGGTTTTTCACTGGCGAAGCTCAGGGCAATCACTCCACTTCCACAGCCGATATCGAGAAGTTCCCCCGTTTGCGCACTTTTTTTCAGCGCTTCTTCCACCAGGATTTCAGTATCAGCGCGCGGAATCAACACCGCTGGCGACACGGCAAATTCAAGAGACCAGAATTCGGTTTTCCCCAGCAGATATTGCAGAGGCTCATTTTGCGCCCGCCGTTTCACCAGTGGGCGAATTTCATCGAGCTCGGTCTGGGTCAAGGGGCGATCATAGTTGAGGTACAAGCCGACCCGGTCAAGCCCTAACACCGAAGCTAGCAGCAACTGGGCATCAAGTCGCGGGTTCGTCAAACCCTTGTCGGTGAAAAACCCAGTCATCCATTCGAGCAGTTTCAACAGTGTCCAAGCGTCGCTCAAGCTTAAGGCTCCTGATGGCTGAGCTGGTTTGCCTGAAAATCGGCGACCAGGGCGTCAATCACCTCGCCAACCTCGCCCTGCATGATGGCATCGAGACGGTAGAGAGTCAGGTTGATGCGATGATCGGTACAGCGCCCCTGGGGGAAGTTGTAGGTTCGAATACGCTCGCTGCGGTCGCCACTACCGACCTGGTTTTTGCGGTCGGCCGCCATTTCAGCATTGCGCGTCGCCAGTTTGAGATCGTAAAGGCGCGACTGGAGCACCTTCATCGCCTGGGCTTTATTTTTGTGCTGGGATTTACCATCCTGACAAGAAACCACCAGCCCGGTGGGGAGATGGGTCAAGCGCACCGCCGATTCGGTTTTATTGACGTGCTGGCCGCCCGCGCCGGACGAGCGGAACAAGTCGAGACGGATATCGCCCGGATTGATATCGATATCGACATCCCGAGCCTCGGGCAAGACCGCCACGGTGCAGGCCGAGGTGTGAATGCGGCCCTGGGTTTCGGTTTCGGGCACACGCTGCACCCGATGGGTACCGCTCTCAAATTTCAAGCGCGAATAAACCCGCTCGCCACTGATCATTGCGACAATTTCTTTGAACCCGCCACCATCGGTTTCCGATAGACTGAGAATTTCAACGCGCCAGCCTTGACTGTCGGCATAGCGCGAATACATGCGAAAGAGGTCAGCGGCAAAGAGCGCCGCTTCATCACCGCCGGTACCAGCACGAATTTCGAGAATAATGTTGCGTTCGTCGTTGGGATCTTTGGGCAGGAGCAACAGTTTCAACTGCTGTTCAAGTTGCTCCTGCGCGTCACTAAGAGAAGCGAGCTCCTCGCGGGCCAGCTCTTTCATTTCCGGGTCGGCTTCGGTCAACAGCTCCTGGTTGCCGACAATTTCCTCCCTGACCTGTTTGTAACGCCGGTACACCTGTACGACTTCGGATAACTCGGCATGTTCACGGGTCAGGTCACGATAACGCGATTGATTGCCGGTAACCGTCGGATCAGACAAGAGTCCTTCGACTTCACGGAAGCGGTCTTCGACGTTTTCGAGGTTGTCGAACAGGCTCATGACGCATCATCCTGGCAGGCGTGACGAAATTCTTCGCGCACCTCCCGGCTGTGGCCACAAGTCATTTTTCCCTCAGGGCAGGCTGCGCGCAGGCAACCGGGGCCGGCGGCGGCGAACAAAATCGGCGCCAGAGGTCTGACCAGGTGCAGCATCTGTTTGGCCAGAGCTTGAATTTCCCATTGGGCGCGACGGCAACAGCGCAAAGTAAAAAAGTGCAGCAGCTCACGGCCATTCATGGTGACCACGATTTTGGTGGCCGCGGCATTCGGCAGAATAAAGCGTGCATCCTCGGCAGGAATCCCGGCCTGCATGAGTTCACCATAGAAGCTGTGAATCTCGGCGAGCATCTGCTGGTAGCGCTGCGCCAGGGATTCATGGGCGGCAATGGTCGCCGGCGTCACCGCCTCAAAATGTTTTTCGTGGGACACGTAACGCTGACTCTGCTGCGAATAACTTGCCAGGCGGTGGCGCACCAGCTGATGGGAACAGGCGCGGCTGATGCCTTCAACGCCAAAGGTAAAACTGACGTGTTCAAGAACCGAAAGGTGGCCAAGAGACACAATTTTTTCGAGGAAGACCTGCCGATCGCTGTGACTTTTTTCAAGCAGCACATCGATGGACGCAGCGGAATAACAGAGGCGCGCAGCGGCAGCAACGACGATTTCCGGCTCTGGAGTGTGGGTCAGCAATGCGACATACATAGGGACTTCACCTTAGCGCAAAAGCGTTGGATTCTGCTATAAATCAGCCGCGCCCTGCCGGGCGCACCATGAAAAAAAAACGGCCCCCGAAAGGGCCGTTCGCTGCAACTTTGCGGTGACTTTATTTAACCGTCTGGCCGTACTTACGCCGGAAACGCTCAATCCGGCCGGCGGTATCAATCAGTTTTTGTTTGCCCGTGTAGAAGGGGTGGCATGCCGAGCAGATTTCGGTGTGGATCTCTTCTCCACCGCGCGTCGAACAGGTTTCGAAGGTGTTGCCGCAATCGCAGCGCACCGAAATTGCTTCATATTTGGGGTGAATTCCGTCTTTCATTTTCCGGTCTCCTTGCAACCTGGCTTTGGTACAGGTCTTGAGATATTTGAGTAAGAACACAAGCTGGATTTTTTAGCAGCTTCCACCGCTTCTGGCAAGTTTTTTTTTCGTTTTTTCCCCAAGATCTAACGATTCATCGAATCGAGGAATTCCTGGTTGGTCTTGGTTTCATGCAACTTGTCGAGCATAAAATCCATGCAATCGACCGTATTCATCGACGAAAGCACTTTGCGCAACAACCAGATCCGTTGCAGACTGCTGTCCGGAATCAGCAAATCTTCCTTGCGGGTGCCCGAACGGTTGATATCAATCGCCGGGAAGGTGCGCTTATCGGAGAGTTTGCGATCGAGATGAACTTCCATATTGCCGGTGCCTTTGAATTCTTCGAAGATCACCTCATCCATTTTGCTGCCGGTGTCAACCAGCGCAGTAGCAATAATCGTCAGGCTACCGCCTTCTTCAATGTTGCGCGCCGCACCGAAAAAGCGCTTAGGTTTGTGCAGGGCGTGGGCGTCGACCCCCCCCGAAAGAATTTTGCCCGAAGAAGGAATAATGGTGTTGTACGCCCGTGCCAGCCGCGTAATGGAATCGAGAAGAATCACAACATCGCGTTTGTGCTCCACCAGGCGCCGGGCTTTTTCGATGACCATTTCAGCCACCTGCACGTGGCGATTGGCGGGCTCGTCGAAGGTTGAAGAAATCACTTCGCCAACGACGCTGCGCTGCATATCCGTGACCTCTTCCGGGCGCTCGTCAATCAGCAACACAATCAAATAAACTTCCGGATGATTAGTGGTAATGGAATTAGCAATATTTTGCATCAGCACCGTTTTACCCGTGCGTGGTGGCGCAACAATCAAGCCACGCTGGCCCTTGCCGATGGGTGAGACCAGATCCATGACCCGCATCGCCATATTGTCGGGCGAGGTTTCAAGATTCAGATGCTCTTCGGGGTAAAGAGGGGTGAGGTTATCGAAGAAGGTCTTATCCTTCATTTTGCCTGGATCTTCAAAATTGACCTCGGCCACCTTCAGCAAGGCAAAATAACGCTCGCCTTCTTTGGGGGGACGAATTTGCCCCGAAACCGTGTCGCCGGTGCGCAAAGCGAAGCGCCGAATCTGCGAGGGAGAAACATAAATATCATCCGGTCCCGGCAGGTAGTTGGCATCGGGAGCCCGTAGAAAACCGAAGCCGTCAGGCAGAATTTCCAAAACGCCTTCGCCCGAAATCGCTTTTTTCTGTTTGGCGGTGGCGTTGAGGATGGAAAAAATCAAATCCTGGCGACGCTGTCCACCAATGTTTTCAACTTTCAGCTCTTTAGCCAGCGCGATTAACTCGGTCATCTTGTGGGTTTTTAGTTCTTTGAGGTTCATACGGGGTCTCCACGGCCACAAAAGGCCGGATGGTGGGGCAATTCCGGTTTCCTGGCGGAACTGCAAGTCGGGGTTAAATTGATGGATGGCAATCGCTAGGGCAGATTTTTATAGGGTCAGATTCTTAACTTTGGCAACAGACAGCCACGAAAAGGAATGCCTGGGGTAAAATTTCAATTTTATTTTATCAATTCAGGGGACTTCAAAGGAATTCAGATC
>JAACTI010000255.1 GCA_009993495.1 Deltaproteobacteria bacterium
AGTTCAATCCGGCGATATGGTCATTACCCTCGGGGCCGGCAATGTTAACCAGCTGTGCCCTTTGCTCGCGAAACGTCTGGAAACACGAGGTTAATATGTGCTGTCTGCCCCCAACAATTTTGACCCGCGAACAGCTGCTGAAAAAGCGGGTTGCCGTGCTTTACGGTGGAACATCCGCCGAGCGCGAGGTGTCTCTGCGGAGCGGTCAGGCCGTTTATCAGGCCTTGCGGGCAGCAGGTTATCAGGTGCATCTCATTGATGTCGGCAGCGATCTTCCCGCTCAGCTCACAGCCCAGGGCAGTGAAATCGCATTCATTGCCCTGCATGGGCGCAATGGCGAAGATGGCCGGGTGCAGGGCTTGCTCGAAATGCTGAGAATCCCCTACACCGGCAGCGGCGTGCTGGCTTCCAGTCTGGCGATGGACAAAAGAGTCACCAAGCAATTGCTGCTTTTTCATGCCGTGCCCACGCCGGCTTACGCAGTGGTGCGTACCCAGGAAGAGGTGCAGACGTATCTGGCGGGGGTGCATGTGTTTCCCCTGGTGGTTAAGCCTGCGCATGAAGGATCGACTCTGGGGATCAGTATTGTGCACGACGCAAGGGAACTGCGCGCCGGGATTGAGGCTGCGGCTGTCTTTGACGCCGCGGTGCTGATCGAAGAATTTATTGATGGTCCCGAGCTGACCGTCTCCGTTATGAAGGGTGTCGCTTTGCCGATTATCCAGATTGTGCCCAATGAGGGTTTTTACGACTATCGGGCCAAATATACCGTCGGCCAGACGCGCTATCTGTTGCCCGCGCCCCTAAATGCTGCCCTCTCTGCCGCAATCCAGCAGGCGGCGGTGCGAGCTTGTGAGCTGCTTGGCTGCCGTGGCGCGGCGCGGGTAGATTTTATGTTGCGCGATCAACGCTTTTACTGTCTGGAAGTCAACACCATTCCCGGCATGACGGAAACCAGTTTGTTGCCCAAGGCCGCGGCGGCTGTCGGGCTGGATTTTGGTCAACTGGCTGAGCAGATTCTGCTTGATGCCGCTTTAGACAAGTAACGATCATGCGCGATCTGAAGCTCAGCAGCAGCGGTGGGTTACGCAAGGCCCCGGCGAAAACCCGGGCCAATCGCAAGAAGAGCGAAAAAAAAACCTTTGCTCTGCGCAATTTTCTCCATCGGACTTTGCGCTTGCTGGTGGCTGGTTGCAGCCTGGTGTTGCTGGTGATTGGAATTGCCCTGCTGCTGCAGGTGATCTTGGCCTCTGACCTCTTCCGCGTGGAGGACATCAAGGTCGTCGGAGCGCAGCGGCTGAGCAGAGATACGGTCAAGGCTCTGTCTGATATTCAGCCGGGCGTCAGCACCTTTGCTCTGGATCTGGCCTTGATCAGCCGCAAAATTGAAGAAAATGCCTGGATTCACCAGGCACGCATTGAACGAATTTTTCCGCGGCAGCTGAATATTGTGGTCAAGGAACGCCGCCCCCTGGCTATTATCAACCTGGGCTACCTGTATTATCTCGACGAAAATGCCGAGGTTTTTAAAGTGCTGAGTGCCGAGGACAGTCTCGACTTTCCGGTGATCAGTGGTTTCGAGCGCGAAACCCTGTTACAGAATCCGGCTTTGGGGCAAGCTCAGCTGGCGCAGATAGTGGCTCTGATTGAAGATCTGGCCCAGCGGAAAATTTTTGATCTGACCCAGGTGTCCGAGATTCACCGCGAAGCCAATGGTGGTCTCAGCCTGTTTACTCTGGTTGGAAGTGTCCGGATCAAACTGGGTGAAGATCAGTTTGTTGCCAAACTTGACCGCCTGGAAAAGGTTTATCCGCGCGTGAAATCGCGGCTGGAATTGCTTGCATACATAGATCTGAATGTCGATCGTCGGGTGATCGTTCAAATTGAGGGGCAGCCCCCGGGTGCTGCCAGCTGAGGAATAAAGGGGTTTATTTATGAGCAGTAAACGCGAAAATTTAATTGTAGGTCTGGATATCGGCACCACCAAAATTTGTTGCATTGTCGGCAACATGACCGCCGAAGGACTCGAAATTGTCGGTATCGGTACCAGCCCTTCCAAGGGGTTGCGCAAGGGGGTGGTGATCAATATCGAAAGCACGGTCGAGGCGATTCGCAAGGCGGTGCGTGAAGCCGAGCTTATGGCGGGCTGTGAAATCAAAACCGTCTATGCCGGTATCGCCGGTGGGCATATCAAAGGCCTGAATTCTCAAGGTGTGATCGCGATCAAAAATCGCGAAGTCACCCAGGAAGATCTCACCCGGGTCATTGACGCCGCCAAGGCGATTGCCATTCCCATGGATCGTGAAGTACTGCACATTTTGCCGCAGGAATTCATCATTGACGATCAGGACGGCATCCGCGAACCCCTGGGCATGAGCGGCGTGCGCCTTGAAGCCAAGGTGCATATTGTCACCGGTGCCGTCGCCAGCGCGCAGAATATTGTCAAATGCTGCAACCGGGCCGGGGTTGATGTCGCCGATATTGTGCTTGAGCAGCTAGCGTCGAGTGAGGCGGTGCTTTCCCCCGATGAAAAAGATTTGGGTGTGGCGATTATCGACCTGGGGGGCGGTACTTCCGATATTGCTATCTTCTCCGAAGGGGCCATCAAACATACCTCGGTGCTGGCAATTGGTGGCGATCATCTGACCAATGATATTGCGGTTGGCTTGCGCACCCCCATGGCTGAAGCCGAAAAGATCAAACAAAAATACGGTTGCTGCCTGACCTCGATGGTCGGCCGGGACGAAAGTATCGAAGTGCCCTCAGTGGGTGGACGCGAAGCCCGAATTCTGTCACGCCAGCTGCTGGCCGAAATTCTCGAACCACGGGTCGAAGAAATTTTTACCCTGGTCAACCGCGAAATTGTCAAGAGCGGTTACGCCGATCTGATTGCTTCCGGGGTGGTAATTACCGGCGGCTCGGCCATTCTGCCGGGCATGGCTGAATTGGCTGAGCAGATTTTCAATTTGCCCGTGCGCCGTGGTGTCCCCCAGCGCATTGGTGGACTCATCGATGTGGTCAATTCGCCAATTTATGCCACCGGCGTCGGCCTGGTGAAGTATGGCAGTCAAAACCAGCATCGCGCTCAATTTAAAATTGGTCAGGAAAACGTGTTCGAGCGGGTTGTGGCCCGCATGAAAGAATGGTTCAGTGAATTTTTTTAATGCGGCTTTTTTCGCAAAGTTGTTCAAAAACTGTCGACAGTGACGCGGAGAGATCTGTCGACCAATCACGAAGAGGGAGTCAGTTATGTCGAATCAAGATGGCGTGTTGTTTCAGTTTGAGGAATCCTTGAATCAAGGAGCCAAAATCAAGGTCGTTGGTGTTGGCGGCGGTGGTGGAAATGCGGTCAATACTATGATCAACTCTCAGGTAGAAGGGGTCGAATTTATCGTCGCCAACACCGATGCCCAGGCGCTGCGCAAAAACGCGGCGAGTATGAAAATTCAATTGGGCGGGCAGCTGACCAAGGGCTTGGGGGCCGGCGCGAACCCGGAGATCGGCCGCCTGGCGGCTGAAGAGGACAGCAAGCGACTCGAAGAACTGTTTGTCGGCGCCGACATGGTCTTTATCGCGGCCGGACTCGGCGGTGGCACCGGCACTGGCGCGGCACCAATTATTGCTAAGGCCGCTAAGGCCTCGGGCGCCCTGACCGTTGGTGTGGTGACTAAACCCTTCACCCGCGAAGGGAAAATGCGTATGACGCGGGCCAATGAGGGGGTGCGGGAGCTGCAAGCCGTCGTCGATTCGCTGGTGGTGATTCCCAATGACCGGCTGCTGGGACTGGCAGGTAAAAATATGAGCATTCTTGACGCCTTTAAGCCGGCTGATGATGTGCTGCGTCAGGCGGTGCAGGGAATTTCTGATCTGATTACCACCGAAGGCTTAATCAATGTCGACTTCGCCGATGTGCGCACGGTCATGAGTAATCGCGGCATGGCCATGATGGGCATTGGGATGGCCGAAGGGGAGCGCCGTGCCGCCGAAGCCGCCCACGCTGCCATCAGCAGCCCGTTGCTCGAAGAAATCGATATCTCCGGGGCCATGGGAGTGCTGGTCAATATTTCCGGCTCGGCCAACATGACCATGGAAGAGTTTGAAGAAGCTTCGACCATTATTCACGAAAAAGTCCATGAAGATGCCAATATCATCGTCGGTCTGGTGATTGACGAGAGTTTGGGCGACAGGATTAAGATTACCGCTATTGCCACTGGGTTCGGTGATGGATTTGATGGTAAACGCAAGCTGCCGGGAGAAATTGAGCTTGGCCGTGCCCCCGTGCATGGTGGCAAGGTCAATGTTGATATCCCGACCTTCGTGCGCAACGCGCCCAAGGCCCAACCGCGCCAGGCCCTGCCCGGTCGCGATCTGTTCAGTGATGACGAACAGTTCGATATTCCGACATTTATGCGTAGACGGGTCGATTAAGGCCATAAAACGTCGATTTTGCTAAATGATTTTTGCAAATCGCTTCAGGGTGCAATGATTTTTTCAGAGACATGCCCCTGAGCTGTGCTTGTTCAACCGGCTTTCAATGTCATGCCGCGCCGGAACTCCGCCCGGCCGATGCACAGCGGTTCTGTGCGTTTGATCTCAACCAGGACGACTCCCTCGTCACCGGGCCACACGTGTGTGGCCCTTTTTTTATGTGCGCCCAGGGGGATCTGGGGTTTCAGATTGTCGCTGTTGCATTCCGTAGGTGGTGAAGTAAGGGCCGTATTCGCCCTCGCCACAGGGAATGATCTGCCAAGCAAGACCCAAGCCCCCCGTCTCCTGAACGTGCATTTGGGCGCGAAGCGTGATAAAAAATGTTCTTCAGCTAAATCGGTTGATATAGGAGGTCAATTCATGCAGAAACTGCCCATCGGTATTCAAACTTTCAGCGAAATCCGTGAAGAAAATTATCTGTATATCGATAAAACCGACCTGGCCTGTCAGTTGGTCGAAGAGGGTAAATACTATTTCCTCGCCCGTCCGCGCCGCTTCGGCAAAAGCCTGCTGGTGTCGACTCTGCAAGCCATGTTCGAGGGGCGCAAAGAACTGTTTACCGGCCTGGCCGCCGAAAGCCGTTGGGACTGGTCGGTTAAATATCCGGTGATTAAAATCAGCTTCGGCGGGGTAGCGCGCGACCTGGCCGACATGAAGCAGGATGTGGTCAACATCCTCGCTGAAAACCAGCGGCGTCTCGGCCTCGACTGCCCTCACTCCGCCGATATCGGAGG
>JAACTI010000565.1 GCA_009993495.1 Deltaproteobacteria bacterium
TTATCTTCTGGATCAGGTTGGAACGCTTTCGGTGGCAACGCTGGCTCAAAAAGTAGCCGAAAGTCTCCGACGACAACATCATGGTGTTCATTGGGCGCCAGGGGACGATGCAGGGGACTTGGCGCTGGATGCGCAACGACTGCTCTTCGACACGGTTCCTGCGCACCGCATCGGAGTGCGGCTGACCGAACAGAATGTCATGACGCCGCTCAAATCGTTGTCATTTATCCTGGTAATGGGCGCGAACGCCGGCAGCCTGCGGTGTTCCATTCCCTGTACCCGATGCACTTGGGATGGCATGTGCGACAAACGACTTCAACAGGTCCTGACAATAGATACGTGATAAACTGAACCCCTGAAGAAGGATTAGCGACATGGTCAGCGATGAACATCTGAAAATGACCGACCCCGGCCTCGCTCTACTGAATATGCTTGAAGAAGAGCATATTGGCCAGATTCGCAAGATACATCGGGGGCGGATGCTCTGCTGGCAGGGGGACCCGGTCGAGTGTATCTATGCAATTCGCAGCGGGGCGGTGAAGGCCTTTTCCACCTCCGCAGATGGAAAAACATACACTTACGGGGTAATTGGCCCGGGCGGAGTGGTCGGCGTCACCTCGCACCTGCTCGGCAGCAATCACGAGATGCAGGCCGAGGCGCTCGAGGATGTTGAAGTGATTGCCATCCAACCGATTGAGTTCGAGCGGTTGCTGGCTGTCAATCCCTGCTTCTCTCTTCTGGTAATGAGGAAATTGGCGGAAGGGCTGAGTTCTCTTGCCAGCAAGGCGCGCGACTTCGGTCTGCTCGATGTGCAGCAGCGGTTGAAGCACCGCCTGGTTGAACTGGCTCGTGAACATGGTGTCATAACAGAAAAGGGGATCAGAATAGCATTGGACATCACCCACGAAGAGATCGGGGCGCTGGTCGCCGCCAATCGCAGTACGATCACGAGTTTCCTGAACGAACTGGAGAGGCAGGGTTATCTCTGGAAGGAAGGGCGGCATCTCGTCATCATCCATCCAGAGCATATCGAGATTCTGGACAATCTGAACCAGTCTGTTGTGGATGGAAGCGAAGAGGATGCCCGGAATTGGGCTGGGAAAGCCATTGAGAAAAATGTGGACGCGGTCAAGGCGCTGGATGCCTTATGCAATGGCATGAAATTGGTGGACAGGATGTTCAACCGCGATGAAATAGACCTATCGGATGTCATCCTTTCCGCCTTTGCCATGAAAAGCGCCATTCCAACGATTGAGGCGGAGATTGAAAAGAGCGGGAAAGAGGTGAGTTCTATAGGGACAATTGTCATTGGCACCGTCTCTGGCGATATCCATGATATCGGCAGAACTTTGGTGGCGATGTTGATCAAAGCGAGAGGGTTTAACGTGATTGACCTGGGGAACAACGTCAGCGTTTCGGATTTCGTCGAGGCTGTTCGAAAGCATAAGCCCGACATTCTGGCGATGTCTTCCCTGATGACCACCGGCCGGCAGGAACAAATAGAAGTCATTCAGGCTTTGGTTGACGCGGGATTGCGGGATGCTGTAAAAGTCATCGTCGGTGGGAGCGCCATCACGCAGGAATTAAGCCAACAGATGGGC
>JAACTI010000566.1 GCA_009993495.1 Deltaproteobacteria bacterium
CGGTCAAAGAAGCAACCGGCATTTCTCCCCAGCGCCCCCCAGCTTTTGTCGACCTGGAAAAGCGCGACAAAAAACTGGCTGTGTTACCGGCAGATGTCGCGCAGATCAAAAACTATCTGGTGCAACGCGCCCTGAGCTGAAATGCCGGATTAAAAAATTGCGGCAAGACGTTCAAACGCCTGATTCAGGCGCAAAGTAACGGCCAAAAACATCCCCTTCAGTAATTTGCTCCCAGCCTCAGGATGCTGTTGTAACAGAGCATCAAACCGGTGGATCTCGAGCTTCAACAACGAGACATCGGTCATGGCCGTTGCTGAGACCACCCGTGGTTCGTCAGAGAGGAGACAAAACTCCCCCACGACGGAACCTTCAGAATAAATCCCGACAATAACATGGTGGTCAGCAAACTCGGTTCTCTTTTTGACCTCGACCCGACCGCTGACCACAAACGCGACAAAACCGCCGGGGTCACCCTCATGCCACAACATTGCTCCAGCGGGCAGCTCCCAGCAATCAAGATAGTCGGTCACAAGCTGACGCTCTTCTTCGTTTAAATAATGAAAAAAACGAAAATCTTTTTTAAGGCGTGCACAAAGGGTTTCGACACTTTCGGCCATTAGGGTTGATCCGTTAACTGGGCTTCGGACAATTTCTTTTCCATCTGCGCAAACAATCCGTCAAAACCGTTCTTGCGAACAATTTCACTGTAACTTGAACGATAACTGCGAATCAGGCTAACGCCTTCAATATTAACGTCGTAAATTTCCCAGACCCCCTCTTTCAGCACCATTTTATACTGCACGGGAATTTCCATTTTATCGTTCACCACCAGAGTATCAAGAATGGCTTTGTCGTCTTTGATGCGCTCCTGTAGAAAATCGACGCGCCCGCCTGAATAGTCTCCGATACGATTCAAATAGGTGTTTTCCAACAGACGAATATAGAGTTGCTCAAATTTAGCAAGCTCATCCTTACGTGCCTGTTTCCAG
>JAACTI010000581.1 GCA_009993495.1 Deltaproteobacteria bacterium
AGATCGTGTGCCCCGACCGATATTCCCTTCTTGGCAAGTCCGGCCCAGAGTCTTGCGTGGATTCTTGCGGCAGCGGTGTCAAACGGATAAACCGGGAAAATCCCGAGGAGCTTTTCCACGTACGCTTCTCTCTTAATGCGTCTCTTTTCAGAATCCGCCCGGCGCACGCCGTGGAAAAGTTCGGAAACAGTAATGGCGCTGATGCCGAAGGGTTCGCCCTCCCTGCCATGAATCAGGCCCGCCGTATCACGGATGATCTGAATTGTCTAAAGATCCTCATATTTCTTTTGTTTACAAATTCCACGGATTGTATTACTATCCTTCATCAAAATCAGACGTATCTATATAAAGAAAAAGGAATTCCCCAATGCTTCGCTACATGACGTCCGGTGAATCACACGGCAAGGGACTGACCGCCATTTTGGAGGGGCTCCCATCAGGGGTCTCCATCCGGGCAGACGATATCAATCGGGAGCTGGCACGGCGGCAGACTGGCTACGGCCGAGGGGCGCGGATGCAGATCGAGCAGGACCGGGTGGAGATCCTCTCCGGCGTCCGAGGGGGGAAGACCCTGGGGAGTCCTGTAACGCTCTTTATTCAGAACCGAGACTGGGTGAACTGGGAGGATGTCATGTCGGCAGATCCAGGCATGCAGAGTGAATCAGGGCGTATTACGAGACCCAGACCCGGCCATGCGGATCTTGCCGGCGGCATTAAATATGATCATCACGACCTGAGAAACATCTTGGAGCGCTCCTCAGCAAGAGAGACAGCGGCCCGCGTGGCCGTGGGCGCCGCGGCTCGGAGACTGCTCGAGGTATTCGGCATTGATCTCATCAGCCATGTGGTTGAAATCGGCGGCGTGAAGTGCAAAGAGCATGGCCCCCTTACCGTGGGAAAGATCCGGACGCTCACTGAAAAGACGGATATTCGTTGTGTGGATGAGAAGGCGGCCCATGCGATGAGGAAGAGAATCGACCGCGCA
>JAACTI010000256.1 GCA_009993495.1 Deltaproteobacteria bacterium
AAAACCCCGGCTGGTGGTGCTGTGTGACGTCAGTTATTCGGTCAGCCATGCTTCGCGTTTTATGTTGCTGCTACTTCACACCCTGCATAACCAGCTGCTGGACGTACGCAGTTTTATTTACAACCGCGATATTGTCGAAATCACGGATTTACTCGCCAATTTGCCGGTGAATGAGTTGATGACCACCATTGATAAGGGGGAATTGATTGATCTGGATGAAAACAGCAGTTTCGGTCAGGTGTTTTTAAAGTTCAAAAAAACGTATCTCGAAAACCTGCGCGGTCGCCCGGCCTTCATCATTTTGGGCGACGGGCGCAACAATTATGACGAAGCCAATGACTTTGTTCTCGAAGAAATTCGTGAAAAGGCCCGTTATATGCTGTGGCTCACCCCCGAAGAACGCGAGAACTGGGGCCGGGGCGACTGCCTGCTCAACCTCTACGGCGCCTACTGCGATCGCCTTGAAGTGGTCAAAACCGTCGATGAACTCAGCCAACTGGTCGAAGACTTGCTGCGCGACATTTACGCTGACAGTGCCGGCCCCCTCGACCGCCAACGCGTAACGGCAGCGCGAGCAGAACAAGACCGGGGCACGGACGACTATTACAATCGCGGCAGCGGCGAAGAGGGCAAAGACCCAACAGCAACCCCCGTAGCCACCTGGATTGACAACGACTTCTTCCGCACCGACACCCCCGGTCGGCGCACGCGCCCAGCAAAATAGACCAGCTTACCGGGAGGAGGTTCGGGGCGCGAAACCGGATCAACGCAAGAAACCTGTTTGTCCATGTCACGTATTAGGCAAAAAGCGTCAGCATTCGCAGGATTCAGAATTCTATCGATTTTAAACCAGGCGCTAAGCATCGCAGCGCCGGCGAGAAAGGCTAGTACCCTGTAACGCATAGGATTTCGTAAGATTGCGCAGGGATTTTTCGTGTCAGTAAGGCATAATGATCGCTGCCTAGCCATAGCTAAACAGCGATTATCATAACGCAGCTGAGGCGGAAAATAACCAGCAAGATGCGAAAGATTATGTGTTATAGGGTACTAGAATCAGTTTTTCGTTTCAGCCCCAAAAAGCTTGTTTTTTTGACCATCTCGCCGTCTTTTCTTCTTTGCGTTAAAAGGTTTTTGGGGTTACTGCGAAAGCGCTGAAAAGCTACAAAAAAAGCACACAATTTTTTCGGGATTCATGGTGAAAAATCAACAGGAATTACGCGCTTACCAGTTAGAGCTGGAAAAAACCATCGCGGAATTGCGTCAATCGCAGGACGCACTGGAAGCCTCACGCAACACCTATGCGTTCTTGTACGATTTCGCGCCCGTGGGTTATTTTACCTTTGACCGCAATGGCGTCATCCGCTCGGTCAATCAAACCGGTGAACAGCTGTTAAACATCCCCAGCAGCCAGTTGTTACAGCAGCGCTTTGATTCACTGGTCGTACGCGAGGAACGCAACCTGTTCGCACTTTTTCTGCAAACAGTTTTTTCCGGCCAGAAAAAAGAAACCTGCCGCTTGCAGCTGATCAGCCAAAAACGACAGCCTCTCTATGTCCGCATTGAAGCACAGGTGACCCTGGCAGGCCACGAGTGCCTGGCCGTACTCGTTGATATCACCGAAAAGAAACAGGCCGAGCAGGCTCTGGCGGAAAGCAGCTATTATCTGGCCAAGGCTCAGGCCATGACCCACGTCGGCTCCTGGAGTCTCGACCCGCATAACGGCCAAATTCAGGCCTCGGCCGAACTGCTGCGGATTCTGCGTCTCGGCCCCGAAGAAACCACCCGCGAAGCCTTTGCCAGCGTCGTCCACCCTGAAGACTATCAGCGCGTGATGGATCAGTTGCAACTGGGGGCGGATAAGGGCAAGCATTACGAAATCGAACATCGGCTGCTCTTTCCCGATGGCAGCGAACGCTGGGTCTACTCGGTGATTGAACCTATGCGCGGCCCAGGCGGCCAGGTGCATCACCTTTACGGTACGACTCAAGACATCACCGAGCGCAAACGCGCCGAAGTCGAACTACAGAACAAAACCAATGAATTGCAGGCAATTTTTGATTCCATCAATGACGGTATCATGGTTTACGATCAGCAGGGCCAGTTGCAGCACCACAACCAGCTCAGCCCGCAAATTTTCCCCGCCAAGACCATCCCCGGTCTTGGCTGCAGGGCCATTTTTCACCCCGAAAGCTGCCACCAACCCGAAAGCTGTCCGGTCGAACGGGCGTTACGGGGCGAGAGCGTTGATATTTCCCTCACGGTTAACCTGGAGGGTCAAGCAACTCGTTACCTTGACATCACCGCCACCCCCATCCGTGATGCTCTGGGCAAAAATACGCGTGCGCTGATTTTTCTGCGTGATGTCTCAGACAAACGTTTGCAGGAAATGCGTTTGATCCAGAGTGAAAAGATGTCAAGCATCGGCGTTCTGGCCACCGGCATTGCCCACGAAATCAATAACCCTTTAAGCTCCATCGCTGGCTTTGCCGAGGCACTGCAGCGACGCTTCCGGGGTGAAACCAGTCTGCTGCGTGACAGCCGACTGGAAGACTTCCCCCACTACCTCGAAACAATTATCAGTGAATCCTACCGTTGCAAAGGAATCATCAATAACCTGCTCAGCTTCGCGCGTAAATCGGATGGACTACAGCTAGAGGTCGACCTCAATCAGATTTTGCGCGAAACCCTCGACCTGCTGCGTCACCATTCGACCTACCAGCAAATCCAGGTCAAATTACGCCTGCAGGAAAGCCTGCCTCGCCTGCGCGGCGACTCCTCCAGCCTGCGTCAGGTCTGTATGAATCTGCTGGTCAATGCCTACCAGGCAATTGAGAGGCAGGGCTGTGTCGAGATTGAAACACGCGCCATCTCTGGGGAACAGATCGCACTCATTGTTAAGGACAGCGGCTGTGGCATGACCTCACAGGTGATTGAGCGCATCTGGGAACCTTTTTTCACCACCAAAGAGGTCGGCAAGGGAACCGGGTTAGGCCTGGCCCTGACCTACAACATCATCAAGCAACATGGAGGGGACATCCGTCTGACCAGTCAGCCCGGCGCAGGCTCGGAATTCAGCGTTTTCCTACCGACAAACGTTAAATCCTTCTGATTTTTTTCTGACGGCTTCAGACCAGAGCTCGTTCCAGGGATGGATTCATACCGCCCACGGCTGCCCTGGGCTCTGTTTCTATGAAGCCAAAAGTTACAATTTTTCAAACTTGCAAACGCCGGGGTGAAAATTCCCCACAGTTTGCGAAAAATTCCCTCATTCTGAAAACCATCGTTCTATTTGGCTGTAGCTGAATCGGTCATTGTAGACTTTTGCAACAGGTTCACTCTTCCGCGGACACGAGGATTTTCCATTTTTGCCCCATTCCTCTACACCACTCCCGGCACTCACCTCGACACCAGGGGAGAGATTTCGGCGCAAAAACAGGCTCAAACCAATGTTTTATTCAATGGCATTCAGGTTGCAATACCAAATTGACATGGAGCCCGGCAGATCGTCGGCTCATCTTAAACCGCGAAGGAGACTATTATGGAAAAGCAACAGCAAGTCGATGTTCAAGAAACAGAAATCAGCACCGAAGAGCCCCAGATTCTGGATGAAATCCAGGTCGAAGAACTCGCCATTGACGGCATCTGCGGAGTTTACTGAGATGGCTGCGGCAGGCATCCAGCTGCATCCCGCCTGCCGCGTGCGGCAGGAAGGGTTCGGCCTCCTGTTTTACGATTCACGGGGGCCGCGCCTTCTCTTTGCCGAAACCGGCGAGCTGCTTCCGGTTGACTTTTTTGATCAGCCGCGCAGCCGTCAGGAATTGCCGGCGGGACTCACCGCACCGCAGCAGAACAGGCTACAGACTTTCATCACCAAGCTTCTGGAAAGGGGGTTTCTGCGTGAGCAACCAGTATGTTGAACAAGGCCTGCGCTCCCCGGTCAACCTCACCTGGGAAGTGACCCTCGCCTGTAACCTGCGCTGCACCCATTGTCTGTCTTCGTCCGCCGAAGCGGTTCCCGACGAGCTGACCACGGCAGAAGCCCTCGACCTGGTCGAGCAGATCCATGCTGCCAGGGTTTTCCAGATCAATTTTGGCGGCGGCGAACCCTTTATGCGCCCCGATTTCCTGCAGATCATTGACGCCTGTCACGCCCGCAGGATCATGACCTGTATCTCGACTAACGGCACCCTGCTCGATGCAGCGCTGGTCGAACGCCTGGCACAAAGCCGCCTGGTGGCGATCCAGGTCAGCCTCGACGGTGCAAGCCAAAAAACCTGCGAAGCCATACGCGGCCCCGGCACCTATGCGGCGGCAATTGGCGCCCTGAAACTGCTGGCCAAAACCCGCATTCCCAGTAGCATCAATACGGTACTCACCCGCCAGAACGCCGCGGAAATCCCGGCACTGCATGCCTTGGCCAAGGAGCTGGGCGTGGCCCTGCGTGTCAGTCGCTTCCGCCCCTCGGGACGCGGTGCCGCCAACTGGGAGGCCCTGCGCCCCACTCCCAGCCAATTGCTGGAATTTTCCGACTGGTTATCCAATAGCGGCGAAGTGCGCACCGGCGACAGTTTCTTCTCCCTCACCAGTCAGGAGCGCCAGGGGCTGGGGCTCAATCTCTGCGGCGCCGCCAAACTGACCGGCTGCGTCAGCCCGACGGGCAAGGTTTATCCCTGCGCGTTTTTACAGACCGCGCGTTTCGAAGCCGGAGATCTGCGCCGACAAAGCTTTCAGCAGATTTGGGACAATTCAGAAATCTATGCTTCGTTTCGCAATCTGCGCATCCATTCCTGCGAGGAATGCAAGCGTTTTGAGCAATGCCACGGCGGCTGCCCGGCAGTGGCCTGGCACCTGAAAAATGACCTGAACGGCGGTGATCCCGAATGTCTGGAACGCTGCGTAACCTCAATCGCCGACGAAAAGAAAACCGCTGCCGCCTGACCCCGCGGGGGCTCTGTAGGGGCGCGCTTCGTCGCGCCCTGGGCGCAATTAAATTGCACCCCTACAATAATCATTGAACGAAGGATCCGATCATGATGTTTCCGCATCTGTTTTCGCCTCTGCAACTGGGCAAGGTTAAAGTCAAAAACCGCATTTCGTTCCAGCCGCATCTGACCAACCTGGCGGTACACAATCTGCCCAGTGAGGCCCAGATGTACTACTGGGGCGAGCGCGCCAAAGGCGGAGCAGGATTGATCATTACCGAGGAACTGACCGTCCATCCGACCGACATGGCCTATGAAAAGCTCATCGATGTCTATCACGCCGAAGTCGTACCGGGGTTCCGCAAGATCACCGATTACGTTCATCAGTATGACGCGAAAATTTTTGCCCAGCTCAACCACAACGGCCAACAGGGCGACGGCAGCCTCTCCCGTCTGCCGGTCTGGGCCCCGTCGCCGGTGCCCGATGTGCTCTTTCGCGAAACCCCCAAAGCGATGGAAGTTGAGGATATTGAAGAGGTCGCGCGCTACTTTGCCCTGAGCGCCGAACATGTGCGCCAGGGGGGATTCGATGGCGTCGAGCTGCAATTCGGTCATTCGAGTTTGGCGCGTCAGTTTTTGTCGCCTTTGACCAACTACCGCCAGGACGAATTCGGCGGCAGTCTGGAAAACCGTATGCGCGCACCACTGATGTTTATTGAAGCGGTGCGCCGAACCGTCGGCAACGACTTCACCCTCGGGGTGCGGATGTGCGCCGATGAAATGATCCCCGGTGGTCTGGATCTGGCCCAGGTGCAGGAAATCTGTGCCCGGTTCGAAGCCTCGGGGCTGATCGACTTCATGGATCTGTCCATCGGTACGTTCTACAACCTCTATCTGGTTGAAGGCTCCATGCACACCCCGCTGGGCTATACCATTCCGCTGGCCGCCGGGGTGCGTGAAAAACTCAAGATTCCAGTTTTCTGTACCGGGCGCATCAACGACCCGACCATGGCCGAAAAAGTTTTGGCCGCCGGTCAGGCCGACATGATCGGCATGTGCCGTGCGCTGATCTGCGACCCCTACCTGCCGCAAAAAGCCAAGGAAGGTCGGCTCGATGATCTGCGCTCGTGCATTGCCTGCAACCAGGGCTGCATCGGCCGCATCGGCATGAACAAAACCATCGGCTGCGTGCAGAATCCGGCGGTTGGCCGCGAGAAACAATGGGGGGAAGGGACGCTCAAACCTGCGCCAATCAAAAAGCGAGTGACCGTGGTCGGCGCTGGCCCGGCCGGGATGTGGGCGGCCAAAATGGCCGGTCGCCGTGGCCATCAGGTCTGCCTGCTCGAACGGAATGAAACCCTTGGCGGGCAGGTTTTGACTGCGATGAAGGGGGCTGGTCGCGACGAGTTCGGTGTCATAATCCGCAACGAAAAGGAACAGCTCGACAAGGCCGGCGTGCAGATTAAGTTTGGTGTAGACGCCAGCGCCGAACGGGTCTTGCGCGACAACCCGGACGCGGTAATTATCGCCACCGGCAGCCAACCCAAAAAGCATCCCCTGGGAGGCGCAGAGGGTCCGGGCGTCAGCAATGTCTGGCAGGTGTTGAATCAGCAGGTGCAGACCGGCGACAAGGTCTGCCTGATCGATTACGACGGCCATCACCGCGCCACGGCAACCGCCGAATACCTGGCCGATCAAGGGAAGACTGTGCACATTATCTGTTCCAGCCTCTTTATCGGCGCCGAACTCGGCCCGACTCAGGATCTTTATCTGTCGCGCCAGCGTCTGCTGCAAAAGGGCGTCAGCTTCACCCCGGATATTGCCGTGATGGAAGTCGGCGGCGAAATCGGCGAGAAAACCGTTAAAGGATTCAACGTCTATTCCAACCAGTGGGATCAATGGGGCCCCTATGATTCCATCGTACTGGCCATGGGACAGGAGGTTGATGACAGCCTGTACTTCGCCCTCAAGGGCAAGGTGAAAGAGCTCAGCCGCATCGGCGATTGCGTGGCCCCACGCAAGGT
>JAACTI010000564.1 GCA_009993495.1 Deltaproteobacteria bacterium
CAGATTAATTATCAACATGGCAATAAAAAAGGGCGTAATCTTCTTGTAGCCCCGCTCAAGCAGCACCGAATGATAGTGTTCAATCGTCGGCAGGCCGCCGAGACCCGAACCCACAATGACTCCGACCCGTTCGGCATTTTCGGAGGTGATTTCAAAACCCGAGTCAGCCAAAGCCTCACCGCTCGCCGCCAGACCATATTGAATAAAGAGATCCATTTTTTTGATCTCTTTTTTGTCAATATACTCCTCAGGGTTGAAATCCCGAACCTCACCGGCGATCTGGGTGGGCAGATCCGAGGCATCGAACCGCGTAATCCGATCGATACCGGAACGACCATGAATCAGGCCATCCCAGGTCTTTTCTACTCCGGTTCCCAGGGGAGAAACTACCCCAAGGCCGGTCACCACGACTCTACGCATGAGACTCCCATTTCCTGTTCGAGATAGAAAACTGTCAGAACGAACTTATCTCAAAGTATCAAACTTACGCGCAAATAAAATCGAGGACAACAGTGGATGCTTGCCCCCGAATAGTTCCATCAGGAGGCCTTGTTGATATAATCAACCGCATCCTGTACTTTTTGAATCTTTTCCGCATCTTCATCGGAAATCTCGATATCAAATTCTTCTTCGAGCGCCATGACCAGTTCAACCGTATCGAGTGAATCGGCACCAAGGTCATCCATAAATGCTGCATCCGCAGTTACCTGATCCTCATCAACACCAAGTTGTTCTGCGACAATCTGTTTTACGCGCTCTTCAATCGAAGCCATGTGTTCCTCCTGTTTGGGTTTGACCTTCGCGGCCGCTGGATAAATTTTACGTTTGTTGTCAAAAAAACATTTTTTAAGATCTTACTGCGGTTACATCGACATCCCGCCATTGACCCCCAATGCTTGTCCGGTGACATAACCGGCATG
>JAACTI010000257.1 GCA_009993495.1 Deltaproteobacteria bacterium
GAGCTGATGGCGGCGACCTATCTCACCTTCGAGGTCTGGATCACCGTGACCCTGCTCTATTTTCTTCTCACCTTCAGCTGCTCCCGGCTGGCCGGGCGCCTGGAACTGCGGCTGCGGCGGGCCTATCACTCCTGAACACGGGTGTGCTGCCGGCGTTAAAAAAAACCTACCCGGCTGTCGTTTTTTGCAGCCGGCCGCGCCATAAAGGCCCAGGGAGAATTCCCGTGCAGAGTGAAACCTTTCCCTGTTCCGCCATTTATTGGGGCAATGCGTGAATCGGCCCGATGATCTTTCACAATCGGAAAGCTTCGGCTAAGATGGCGATGCCGGGGGTGATCTTCTCTTTAGCGATGGACGAAAATGGACGGTTGGACGGGTAGAATATTAAGGATTGATCTAAGCACCAAAACAACAGAAGAGCTGCGGCTGCCGCTTGAGGTGTATGCGCGCAATCTTGGCGGCAAGGGGCTCTGCGGCGAGCTGCTGTTTGAGCATTTCTGTCAGCCCTGGGATGCGCCGCAGATGCCGCTGGTTTTCATGACCGGGCCGCTGAACAATACCTCATCACCGACATCCGGGCGCATGACGGTCATGTCGCGTTCGCCCCTGACCGGGGCTATTGCTGACGCCTCGGTGGGGGGCAAGCTAGGCACCATGCTGAAACGGGCGGGCTATGACGGCCTTGTCGTCACTGGCCAAAGTGCAACCTGGTGTGGGCTGAATATTGATGAAAACGGGGTCAGGTTCAGCGCTGCCGGACACCTGGCGGGATTAAACATCTCCGCAATTTATGCCAAACTTAAAAATACTTCGACCCGGGCCGATGCCGCCTATGCCATGATCGGCCCCGCCGCCGAAGCCGGAGTGCGCTATGCGGCGATTGTCTTTGACGGCCACTATCTGGCCGGACGCGGCGGGCTGGGGCTTTCCATGGCGGCCAAAAAACTTAAATTCATCGCGGTTTCGGGCCAGCAGAAAACCGCGGTTTCCGACCCGGCAGAATTGCAGCTGGCACGGGAAGACATTTACCGGCTGGTGGCAGCTTCACCGGTTTTGACCGGCGAACTGGGCATCGGCAACTACGGCACCGGCGCACTCTATGACTTGATGCGCAGTCGGCGCATGATGCCGACCAACAACTTTCGTCAAACCTGGTTTGCGCCAGGGGCGCAGATGAACGCCCATGCCTATAAGGAAATCTATCACCCGAAAAAATTTGGCTGCGCCGGCTGCCATATCCAGTGCAAAAAGATTGGCGCCGGGGGTGAAATCATGCCCGAATTTGAAACCATGTCCCACTTCAGCGCCCTGCTGGGCAACCAGGATCTGGGGGCGGTGGTCGAGGCCAATCGTCTGTGCAATGAAGCCGGTATGGACACGATTTCTGCCGGGGTGACGCTGGCAACCTATGCCGAATTGCAGGATCAACCTTTAAGTGCGGTCAAATTTCTGGCCCTGCTGGAAGATATTGCTGCCGGGCGTGGCGAAGGCGCGGCTCTGGGCCAGGGCGCTCTGGCCCTGGCGACCGCCGCCGACACGCCAGAGCTGGCCATGGTGACTAAAGGGCTGGAATTTCCCGCGTACGATCCCCGCGGCGCCTATGGCATGGCCCTGGCCTATGCCACCTCCACCCGTGGCGGCTGCCATTTGCGCGCCTACCCCATTTCCCACGAAATTTTGCGCAAACCGGTGGCCACTGAGCGTTTCTCCTTCAGCGGCAAGGCGCGCATTATTAAAATCAGCGAAGATCTGAACGCCGTGGTCGATTCCCTGACGGCCTGCAAATTTCTGTTTTTCGCCGCTTCCCTTGAAGAATACGCCCGCGCCCTTCAGGCTGTAACTGGTCTACAGACCAGCGCCCAGCAGCTGTTGAAACTCGGCGAGCGCATTTACTTCCGTGAACGCCTGATGAACGCGCGTAATGGCTTTGATGCCAAAGATGACGACATTCCGCCGCGTTTTTTCAACGAAGCCGGCACCGGCACCGAAGTGCTACGGGTCAAGCCCCTGGATCGCGGAGAATTTCTCGCCGAACGCGCGGCCTATTACCGGATTCGCGGCCTGGATGATCAGGGGCGCCCAAGGGCACAGAAATGTGCCGAGCTCGAACTACCATGCTGAAGCTGCTCAACAAATATGCCGACAAACTCACCCGGCACGGCCTCTGTGACCCAGACGCCCCTCTAGTTGGCGGGCTGAACGCCGGAATTCTGTGGAACCGGCCCGATCCCTTGTGCACCGAGCTTGAAAAAATCATTGCCGGGCTGAACATCAACAGCCTGATCTTTGCCCGCCCGCGGGAACCTTTCTTCAGCATTCTCAATTATCACTGCCACCAGAATGAGGTCGAGTTCACCCCCCAGGACACCGAAACCCGCACCTTTCTCCACGCCATTCCCATTGCCCGCTCCACCAGCGTCGCCGAAATCCTGCCCCTGTTGCAAAACCGCAAGGGTTGCGTGGTCGAAGGGCAGGGGATTATCACCTGGGGCACGGTGAGTCCCGAGCAGGCCTTTGTGGTTTTCAGCTCAATTATTTTTTCAGCCTTTGTCAAATTTCTGGTCGATTACGCCAGCGATCATCATGCCGGCAAGGTCAGTACCGAAGCGCAACACCTGCTGCCGCAGATTCTGACGGCGTATGAGACTTTTCTGCCCGCCCCTGGAACGCCAGAGCTCGCCTCCGGGCCCTATGCAACCGAGGACGCCATTCTGGCCGCCATGATTCAGGCGGGCAAAGCGACGGTCGATGCGCGCATGGTCGACTCTTTCTTCGGTAATATTTCCTGTTTTGCCGATCAAACCATTTATATCAGCCAGACCGGCTCTTCCCTTGACGAGCTGCAAGACTGCATCGATGCCTGTCCCCTGGACAATTCGGCCAGTACCGGCATTACGGCGTCGAGTGAGCTGGTGGCCCATCGCGATATTTATCGGGGCGGCGAAAACCGCGTTATTCTTCACGGTCACCCCAAGTTCAGCGTCATCATGTCGATGCTGTGTTTCGAAGAAAATTGTGCCCGGCGGGGCCAGTGTCATATCAAATGCGACAAGCCGCGTTTTATTGAAGATATTCCGATTATCCCCGGCGAGGTCGGCACCGGCCCCCGCGGCCTGAGTAACACCCTGCCACCGGCGATTCAGGGTCGCCGCGCCGCGATTGTTTACGGCCACGGCGTTTTCAGTGGCGGCAAAAGTGATTTTCGCACCGCCTTCGCCACCCTGGCGGCAGTTGAAGACCTGTGCCGCGCCAAATATATGCAGCTGATTTCGCAACCGGCAAAAACCGGGCTGCGCCCATGAGCGAGATTCTGCTCTTGCAGCCGCCAGCCCTGAAACCGGCTGAACCTCCTCTGGGCCTGGCGGTTCTCCTTGCCCATCTGCGCAGCTGCGGGCTGAAGGCTACAGCCCTGGATGCCAACCTTGAGGCCTATCTTTACCTCCTCGACCCCGTCAGCCTGGCCGAACACACCCAGGCGGGGCGCAACACCAGCCTGAACCGCGCCCTGAACCACCGCGATGCCTCCCTGGCCCTGCTGCGCTCACAAGCGGCTAGCCAGAATTTTGCCCGTTACACTACCGCCGTGCGCTATCTGAATCAGCTCCTTGGCTGCTGGGGCAGCCCCAAGGGCGAAGAACGTCTGACCCTGGGAGATTATCGCCATGACGGGCTTTCCCCCTTCGATCCGGCCGATCTGGAGCGCCTCGCAAAGGGCCAGGTTTCGACGCTGTTCGCCGATTATTTCACCGCTGAACTTGTGCCACGAATCCGTGGCCTGGCCCCACGCACCATTGCCATTTCCATCAATTATCTGCATCAGGCCTTACCCGCTTTTGAACTCGCCGGGCTGCTGCGGCGCGCCCTGCCCCAGGTCAAACTGGTGGGCGGGGGCGGACTGATTTCTTCGTGGCGCGAACCCGTACAGCGCCTGGGTTTGCGTTTACCACCCTTTGATCATCTGGTTTTCGGCCCCGGCGAAGGGCCCCTTGCCCAATTGGCGCGAGCAAAAGAGCCTCAACCCTATCTGCTCGCCGACCCTGCGCAGATCAATTTCAGCCCCGATTTCAGTTTTGCGCGGCTGGGCGAATATTTTTCGCCGCAGCTGGTGCTGCCTCTGGGTAGCTCCCGCGGCTGCTATTGGCAAAACTGCCTCTTCTGCCCCGAAGCCGCAGCGCCGGTGCATCCCTTTGCCACCCTCGACCCGAACCAGCTGCCGCAACTCATGCGCAAGTTGGCAACCACCTATGGGTGTAGCACCTTTCAGTTGACCGACAATGCGATTCCGGTGCCCAGCCTGAAAGTCCTGGCCGCTGATCCGGAAACCCTGGCGGGTTTAGGCTGGTTTGGTTTTGTGCGTTTTGAAGCCGCCCTCGAAGATGCCGATTTTGTCGTGCAACTGGCACGCAGTGGCTGCCGTATGCTGCAATTGGGGCTTGAAAGTGGCTCCCAGAAAGTGCTTGACCGGCTGGGAAAGGGCATTACCCTGGCGAGGGTAACGCGGGTGCTGGCGAACCTGGCGGCTGCCGGAATTGCCAGTTTTGTCTATATTATGCTGGGGACACCGGATGAAACCCAAGCCGACGCCGAACTGACTCTGGCTTTTCTGCAACAGCATGCCACCGAGATTGGCTTTCTCAATCTGGCGATTATGAATCTGCCCAGTGCTTCGGGGTTGCTCGATCAACCGCAAGATTACGGGATTATTTCCAGCGAACCCCGGAGCGCTCATCAGCCCCTGGGGCTCTACCGGACATTCAGCAGCGCCTCGGGTTGGAATCGTGCGGCAGCGCGGCGCTTTCTAACCCAGCGCATCCTCGCTACAGCGGAGATCCGTCAAATTGTCCAGCGCACGCCGCCCCTTTTTACCTCGAACCATGCGGTTTTTTTTACCAATTCACATCTTTCGTCGAAGCCTTTATCCGCCATTCCCGAAACGATTTTAGTCGAGAATCTCGTTCAAAATGGTGTAACTTGATCAATAATCTTCAATCCAAAAGAAAAAGACGACAGGCACATGGTCAAAGGCCGCTCTGCGCGAGACAAGCTTTTTATCAACGACAACGTATAAAGGACTTTTGCCATGTTTAAAGACAGTCTCAAATCCCTCGGTCGCAGCTGGTCAAACCTCACGGGCAGTCTGCT
>JAACTI010000258.1 GCA_009993495.1 Deltaproteobacteria bacterium
TTTACCGTTGAATTTGTCCGCGAACCCGATATCCAACTGGGCTACCTCTGGGGGGGAGCGACCATGGGCCAGCTCTTGTCGCTGCCCATGATTCTGTTCGGCATCTGTGGTCTGCTGTGGGTGAAAAAACGGTCTCAGCTATGACGGCTATGAGTGCGCTGATATTTGATTGTGATGGGGTTTTGTTTGAAAGCCAACCGGCGAATCTGGCCTATTATAACCAAATATTTCAACGCTTCGGTTCTCCGGCGATTGATGATCCCCGCGGAGCCGCAGCCAGGTTCTGTCATACCGCCAGTAGTCCGGTGGTTCTTGAACGTTTTGTGGATGTGGCCTGTTTGGATGCGGCACTGGCTTACGCGGCAACCCTTGATTTTCGCGAATTTGTCCACCTGATGACCGAGGCCCCGAGGTTGAAAGAGAATCTGACCCGTTTAGCTGAGCGCCTGCCCTTGGCTGTAGCGACTAATCGTGGTGACAGCATGTGGCAACTGCTGGCTCATTTTAAACTGGCAGACTTTTTTCAGACGGTGGTGACCTGCCGCGATGTGGTAAACCCCAAACCTGCGCCGGATATGCTGATCCTAGCTGCCGCCCGGCTGGCGGTGCGACCGCAGGATTGTGTGTTTGTCGGCGATTCAGAGCTTGACCGCCAGGCTGCCAGGGGGGCCGGGATGAAATTCATCGCCTACGGAACGGCCCTTGAGGAGGCTTGCCGGGTGACCAGCCACACCGAGCTCGCCGCGCTTTTGCTCGACCTGGGGTCGGTGTCAGACTGAGGATGTGGGGTCTTAGTGGAGCTTTTTTGTCATTTCAAGCACGTTGCGGTTGTGGCTGCGGTGATAAGCGACATCATCCATCAAACGGCGAATAATTTGAATGCCCCGGCCACATTCAGCCGTTTGTTTGACCTCGTCGCCGGCCATTTTTTGCAAATCGAAACCGCAGCCCTCGTCAAAAACTTTCATAATGAGCTGGTTTTCGTTGGCTGAAATCTGAATTTGGATATTTTTTTCCGGGTTATTCTTATTGGCGTGGCAGATGGCATTGGTGATTGCTTCGGTCAGCACCAGGTTCAGGTGATACGCCAGTTCCTCGCGATCGCCGGCATAGCCGGCGAGAGCATAAACCATGTTTTCGCCGATGCGCCCGATCAGCCCCAGATAACGGGTCTGTCCGGGAATGGTGATGTCAACTTCGACTTTATCGCCCATGAATTATCCTTGATGGCGTCGCAAAACTCGCCGGCTGCTCTTTTCACGCCGGTTCAAAAGCTTTCTTGGGCTTCTTCAACCGTGGTGAAAATTTCGAAGACCCGATGCAGGCGGGTCAGTTCAAACATGGAGCGAACCTGAGGTTGCAGCCCGCAGAGTTTCAGGTTACCGTCGCGCGCGCTGGCATTTTTGAAGCCGGAAACCAAGGCTCCCAAACCGGAAGAATCTACAAAACGCACATTTGATAAATTAATAATCAGCCGACACCGTCCCTCGTCGAACAATGCCAGCATCTGTTCTTTGAAGGTGCCGCTGTTATGTGCGTCCATGCGTTCTTCCTTGACGTCGATAATAACGATATCTCCATGCTCTTTGGTTTCAAGCTGCATAAAACTTCTCCTTTTAAAATTTCCTATTGTTCTGATTATACCGCATATTCCCGTTGAAATATGCGGCGGCGCAAAATAAATTATCGTGCGAGAACCTTCATGATCAAGAGCGAAATATCGTCATTGAAATGGCGGTTACCGGTAAAAATTCGGATTTGTTCAAGGATCTGGTCGATCATTTGTGCCGCTGGCAGCTGTTGGTATTCGGCGATCAGGGCATGAAGCTGCTCTTCGCCAAAAAACTGTCCCTGGCCATTTTCGGCTTCGGTGACGCCATCAGTGTAGAGAATGAGAATATCTCCGATTTCAAGGTTGGTTTCCCGCTGTTCGTAAATTATATCGGGCTTGATTCCCAGAATCATGCCTTCGCTGTCAAGTTTTTCACCGATTTGACTGCGGTTGCGCCACAAGATGGGCTTATTATGGCCGGCATTTGAATAAAGCAGTTTGCCGTTCTCCGGATGATATTGCAAATAAAACATGGTGACGAAGAGCTCAGCGCGCGACAATTCCTCACAGAAAAAACGATTTAGCTCTTCAAGCAGGGCTGCGGGCTGTTCGATTTGACGCATTGCCTGAATAAAGGTGCGCGCCTCGGCCATAATTAACGCCGATCCGATATTGTGCCCCGAAACATCGCCAATAACCAGATCGAGGGTGCCATTGGGGCGGCGGATGAAGTCGTAGTAATCGCCGCCGACCTGGTGGGCTGGGACGCAGAGTCCGGCAAGTTCAACCTGGCTGACTTCGGGAATTCCGACCGGTAGCAGACTCATTTGGATGGTTTTGGCAATCAGCAGGTCACGTTCATGTTCACGCGCGGCAATCAGCTCCTGGAGCTGTTGCTGGTTGCGCCAGGCTATGCCGACCTGGTTGGCCAGGTTGTTGAACAGCGCGACAAATTCATCGGTAAAAATCCCTTTGGCCGTGCGTGAAAATGCCGACAGCACGCCAACCGGCTGGCCTTCAACGACAATCGGCGCATGGGCGAAAGACTGAATTTTTTCACGGTAAATAATTTCCGCCGAATCGGGTTTATCGAGATAGTCGGTGTCGTTGACGACTGACGGCGTGTTGGAGAGGAACGCCGCCCCGATATAGGTATCCATGTTCAAAATGCGTTCTGATTCGCCGAAATGCTTGCTGGTCATGCCCATCTGGGCCTTAACGGTCAGGGTCATGGTCTGTTCGTCGAGAAAGCGGATGACACAGAGATCAAATTTAAACTGCTGGGTCAGCAGCGTCAGTAAGCCGTTCAGGGTTTGAGTGATGTCACTGCCCTGACTCACAATTTTTGCCGCCTCATAAAGGACGGTCAGTTGTTCGCGACTCGCAATGCGACTGAGGGTCACCGAACCGAAAATGTCAAAGACGTCTTCCATTTCACTGCCACGGGTACTCAGGTAGTTGGCAATAATGATGCGCGCCGGAGAGGCGCCGACATAGCCGGCCAGGGTGCGTTCGGTGAAAGCTTTCAAAGAAGGCAGTTCGTGATCTGAAAGACTGCCGCGACTGTTGATTTCATGATCTTCCAGATATTTGGAAATGGCGAGATTGGCCGGTTTTTCGCCAATGAATTTTGACATCAGTTCAACGAATTCCATAATGGTTGGTGCTTTGCTGATGCGGCGGCGTTGCAGGGCTTGTGGCTTCTCGGTGTAAACGTCGATGAAATGACGCGCCTGCTCGGTTTCGCTGGCGGGTTTTGCAAAGAAGAAGCTCAGCAGTAAAAAGGCCCCGAGATTGAAAAACAGACTCCAGAACAGAGCATTGCTCCACATATCCAGGCCGGTCAGCCCGAAAAGCTGCAAGGGCCGTAACAAGCCAAAGCCGAAGGGGCCAGAGTCGAGAATATCTGTCGTCAACCAGCCGGAGCGGACAATCGAGGGAATCAGCAGGGTGTAAAGCCAGAGTAAAAATCCCAGCAGCAGCCCGGTTAAAGCGGCTTTCTTGTTGGCGCGTCGCCAGTAAAGGCCGCCGATGACCGCTGGGGCAAACTGGGCAGCGGCGATAAAGGAAATCAGGCCCATATTGACCAGGGCATAAGAATCGCCAATCAAACGGTAATAGCAATAGCCGAGGAAGACCACGCCGAGGATGCCGGAGCGTTTCAGGTTGATTAAAATACCGGAAAAATCAGTGATGTTGACTTTGAGTCGCAGGATGACCGGCATAATCAGATGGTTGAGAACCATGGTTGACAGGGTGACGGAAGAGACCATCACCATGCCGGCCGAGGCCGAAAAGCCGCCGATAAAGACCAGCAGAGCCAGCCAGTAATGGCCTGAAGCTAAAGGCAGGTTAATGACGAAATAATCTGCTTGGCTGGCATCGCCGCCGCTGAGGAGCAGGCCGCCCAGGGCGATGGGCAAGACAAAAAGATTGATGAGAAAAATGTAGGCTGGAAAGCCCCACATGGCCGGTTTAATGTGCTCTGCGTCGGCATTTTCGATGACCATGATGTGAAACTGGCGGGGGAGGAACATGATTGCCATCATTGAGGCAAAGGTCAGGGTAAACCAGCGTGTATAAGGAACATCTGCGGTGTCTAGACGGAACAGGCTGAGTTTTTCGGGAAATCTTTGGGAAAATTGATTGAAAATGTCACTGAATCCATCGAACAGGCCAAAAGTGACAAAAAGGCCCACTACCAGAAAAGCGCCCAGCTTGACAAGGGATTCAAAGGCCACCGCCGCCACCAGGCCTTCATGACGTTCCGAGGCATCGAGGTTGCGAGCGCCGAAGAGCACGCCGAAAAGTCCCAGAATCAGGGCAGCGAAGAAGGCGGTATCGGCATAGGGGGGGAGGGCAGGGAAGAGATCCTGAACCCCCGCACCAATGGTGTTGACCGGGCTAATTAATAAATTGAAGGTGCGGGCGATGGCTTTCAATTGCAGCGCAATGTAGGGCATGATGCCGGTCACGGCAATCAGAGTGACCAGCGCCCCCAGCCAGGGGGAGCGGTCGTAACGGCTGGAGATGAAATCGGCAATGCTGACGATATTCTGTTTTTTGCTCGCGACCACGATTTTCCGCAGCAAAAACCACCAGGTAAAGGCCATCAACGTTGGCCCCAGGTAGATGGGCAAAAAATCGAGTCCGCTAGTCGCGGCGCGTCCGACACTGCCGTAATAGGTCCACGAGGTGCAGTAAACCGCCAGACTCAGGGTATAAATTGCCGGATTGTTAATCAGGCTGCGCCCCTGGGCGCGACGCGTATCGGCGTAGTAGGCCACCGCAAACAGCAGGGCGAAATAGGCGACAGATATAAATGCCACCAGTACCGGCGAGATCATGGTGAATTTTCCCCGTCGGGTGGTTTTCGGGCGTGTTCTTTATTCAGGCGCTGGACAAAGAAAAAAATGATACCAATGGAAATCGGCCAGCCCAAAACCAGATAAAGCACCAGCAGCGGGATGCCCGCAATCTGGCGGTCAGTATTGAAAATCTGTAAAAAGGGATAATTGAGCATCACTGTGCCCAATATGAGACAAAGCACCCAGGCTTCACGTGTGGAGGATGAATCATTTTTTTTCATAAAAAA
>JAACTI010000259.1 GCA_009993495.1 Deltaproteobacteria bacterium
GAAGGTTTCATTAAACTCAATGCTCTGCGTCTGCGGATTGCCGCTCTTCAGCGTCAGGCTAAAAAGTAAATTCAACCGTTACGTCAGGGGCCGGGCTCGCTCTGCCCCTGACCTTTATC
Organism: Deltaproteobacteria bacterium; assembly: GCA_009993495.1. Taxonomy (GTDB): domain Bacteria; phylum Desulfobacterota; class Desulfuromonadia; order Desulfuromonadales; family Geopsychrobacteraceae; genus Geopsychrobacter. The sequence continues at coordinate 120 of JAACTI010000259.1, forward strand.
AGGTCGCTATGGATTTTTCCAAACGCGCAATCAAGACCTCGGTGGTTGCTTGTATCATCGATAAACACCAGCAGGTTCTGCTAACCCGCCGCTGTATTGAGCCGTTTTGTAGCCACTGGGTGATGCCGGGCGGGAAAATCGACTATGGCGAGGGCATCATTGCCGCCCTGCACCGCGAAGTACGCGAAGAGGTTGGCCTCGAGGTTCACGTCGAAGGACTTATCGATGTCTACGAACATCTCGCCGTTGGTAGCAAGTGTCATCATTATGTCATTCTCTACTACCGCTGTTCGCCGACCAGTTTCGAACCCCTGGCCAACGGTACGGAATGTACCGAGGCCCTGTGGTTTCCCGCCGAGCAGCTGCCTTCCATGCTGCTGCCGCCTGGCTGTCGTTATATCCTCGCCCAGGTTTTCCCGCAACTTACTTGGGGTGAAACACCCCCAGCCGAGAATCCGGCCAACGAGCTTCCCGACCAGATGCCCCTGCGCGAGGACTGCCAATCATGACCCGTATCGTGCAAAAAGAGCTCAAGGTTGCCTTCAAGCCAGGTCATCACCCGCACTGCCTGATTTGTCAGATTCCCAGCCATTTAGAACGCCGCGACGGCAGTTATAAAGTTGTCGATCCTGAGCAGCAATGGCAGCAGGTTCGGTCTATCTTCGAACTGGTCGCTTCCGGCAAAGGCAGCCTGAAAAAACTTCATTTCCTGTTTCTGCCGGAATCGATTCTGCCCCTAAGCGCCGTCGACAGCGCCCTGGAAATGATCGCGCAGAGCTTTCACCCTAACACGGTGACCGTCTTTGGGGTTGAACATGTCAATCTGACGGAATTCCGCCGCCAGCTCGATCATTTTGCCGCGGATAACGCCGAACTTTTGGCTGCGGTGGCCGAGGACATGGATGCCGGCGATGTCGATGAAGTTCCGGTGAACTGGTGTGTTATCGCCGTCAAAGAGCATGACGGGCGCTTGCGGGTTTTTTTGGAAGCCAAAAGCCATCCTTTTGTCGGCGAGGAAAATCTTGATCGGCGCCATGATCTTTATCGGGGCAAGATTTTCTGGTTGTTTCGCTGCCATCCGACCTGTTTCAATTTCATGTCGCTGATCTGCCTCGATTACATTTACCGCGACCTCTATCAGTCGAATATCAGCATTATCATCGAAAAAGCTAACCAATTATTTTTCGAAACCCGCCAACGCCTGGATCTGCTGGCTGTTATCGAGTTCAATCCGAAACCCGAGCATCAGGCTTTTCGTGATGTTGTCAACGGCTTTTATGGTGAGTATCTCAGCTACACGCCCGGTGTTCGCGATGCCAGTACGCTCTTCTGCAACGTCTCCAGCGGCACCAGCTGTGAAGGGATCGCACCCCAGACCGAATTCGGTCACTCTGCGGTTATTCTTCACAACAGTCACCACATCGAACAGGTTAGCAGCAGCGAATTCGTCACCGATGATTTCACCGGTCTACCCGTCTGTCGCTTGCGCTTCAACTCGCAAACGCGGCTCTTCTATTTTAATTTGCCCCTCTTTCACGAGCTGGATCCACGCACCACCCGCATGCCGTTGAAGATCCACAGTATTTTTCGCCCCGATGACAAGGGTGGCTGGAAAAGAATGATCCGTGACGAATTTACCAAAACAGACGATGCCCCGTCTCAAGCGCCAGGAAAAAGCCTTTAATTTCTGCGTTGATCGTGGCATAATTTCGCATTTATATCCGGGCCCTGCATGGCCCGTTGGGAGCGTGAAAATGAGCCAAACTAAACTCTGGGGCGGAAGATTCACCCAGCCGACCGACAAATTTGTCGAAGAATTCACCGCCTCGATTGCGTTCGATAAGCGTCTTTTCGCCTACGATATCCAGGGATCCAAGGCCCACGCTGAGATGCTCGGCCGCCAGGGAATCATCGCCATCGCCGAAGCGCAGCAGATCATCGCCGGGCTCGACGGCATCCGGCAGGACATCGAAGCGGGCAAGATCGAATTTACCGTGGAACTGGAAGATATCCACATGAACATTGAGTCGCGACTCATCGAGCGCATCGGTGCTGTCGGTGGCAAACTTCACACCGGGCGCAGCCGCAACGACCAGGTAGCGGTGGATATCCGCCTTTACCTGCGGGATGAAAGCGACAGCATCCTTGGGTTTCTCGCGGCACTGGAAGCCGCGTTGATTCGGCAGGCCGAGCAGAATCTTGATGTTATTATGCCCGGTTACACTCACCTGCAAACGGCCCAACCGATACTCTACAGTCACCACATGCTCGCCTACCGCGAGATGATCAGCCGTGACATTTCGCGCTTGCAGGATCTGCGTGCTCGTTTTAATTTTATGCCCCTGGGGGCCGGTGCCCTGGCGGGCACGACCTTTCCGATAGATCGTGAATGGGTTGCCGCGCAGCTTGGTTTTGATGGGGTCACGCGCAATAGCCTGGATTCGGTCTCAGACCGCGATTTTGCCATCGAATTTTGCAGTTTTGCCGCGATTCTGATGATGCACCTTTCGCGCTTGGCCGAAGAACTGATTCTGTGGTCGAGCGCCGATTTCAATTTTATGGAGCTCTCTGATGCTTTCTGTACCGGCAGCTCCATTATGCCGCAGAAAAAAAATCCCGATGTGCCGGAACTGGTGCGGGGTAAAACGGGCCGGGTGTATGGCAACTTGATGGCGATGCTCACCCTGATGAAATCCCTGCCCCTCGCCTACAACAAAGACATGCAGGAAGACAAGGAGCCCCTTTTTGACAGTATTGATACGGTCAAGGGTTCGCTGAAAATCTTCGCCGACATGATCACCTTGATGAAGGTCAAGGCCGATAATATGCGGATTGCCGCCGCGCGCGGATTTTCAACCGCTACCGATGTGGCCGATTACTGCGTGCGCAAGGGCTTGCCTTTTCGTCAGGCCCATGAGGTGGTGGGCAAAACGGTACGCTACTGCGTCGAGACCGGCAAGGATATTCCTTCTTTGAGTCTGGAGGAATTCCGCGCTTTCAGCCCGCTGATTGACGCCGACATTTACGCTTTCGTTACCCTCGAAGCCTCGGTCAATGCTCGCAAGGCCACCGGTGGTACGGCCCGTGAAGCGGTTGAGCGTGAACTCAAGCGCTTGCAGGGTTAAGAGCGTCATTATGCGCCAGGCACGGTTGTTGGTGTTGATGGTGTTTCTGCTGCTGATGGGGTGTGGCAAAAGGGGCCCGGTGCGCCCGCTGATCGAAAAGCTGCCGCAGAGCGTTACTGCCGCAGAGCTGATCCAGCGCGGCAACGGGTTTTTGCTCAGCTGGAAAATGCCGACGGAAAACCAGGATGGCACGCGACTTGACGATCTGGATCACGTCGAAATTCGACGCGTCTTCGCGCCTCCTGCCGAATTCTGCAGCGAGTGTCCTACCCCCTGGCCACTGATCGCACGAATTTCACCCCAGCTGCCTGCGCCGGCCAAACGTATCAAACAGACCTATCTGCTGGTTGACCGGGGGGCTGAGACCGGCCAGGTTGCCCACTATCGTTTGACGGTGCTTAACCGTGAAGGGCACGCCAGCGTCCCCGTCGATTTGCAACGCATCTGGCGAAGGCCACAGGCTGCACCCGTGTTGGTGAAGAGTGTCGTTGGTGACCGTTCGGTCACCCTTGAATGGCGGCCGGCATCTGTCCCTGAAGGGGCAAGCTTCGTGGGTTATCAGCTTTATCGGCGTGAGGCTGAAACCGAATTTTCGTTGCTGCCCATGACGATTCGTCCCCTTGAAAAACCCGAATTTTCTGATTACGGACTGCGCAATGGTCAGACCTACGTTTACCGCATTACCCGTTTGAGCGAGGTTGATGGTCAGCGGTGCGAAAGCTTGCCCAGTGCCGAGATTTGGGTTGTCCCTACGGCAGAATAAGGGCACTTAGCCACTTTACATTGAGACCGGGGCTGTGATAGCACTAACCCGGTGCGGAGACGTCCTGAAGCAAGTGCAACAGTTTTTTTGACCCTGTTCCGGGGTTTTATGCGAGAGACCGACAGCAGCAAACTCACCGAAGGTAGGAGGATAAAAAAATGATCAAGGGATCGATGGTTGCCATCATTACCCCTTTCGACCAGCAGGGTAACTTTGATGAAGAATGTTACCGCCAATTGATCGAATTCCAAATCGAAAACGGCACCGATGCCATTGTGCCTTGTGGCACGACCGGCGAATCGGCGACTTTGAGTTTTGATGAACATCCGCGGGTGATCAAGGCCTGTATCGAGCAGGTCAATAAGCGGATTCCGGTGATTGCCGGCACCGGTGCCAATAACACTGCCGAAGCCGTTGAGCTGTCACAAAATGCCAAAGAAATGGGCGCCGACGCCTTGCTGCTGGTTTGCCCCTACTACAATAAACCGTCTCAAGAAGGAATTTATCAGCACTATAAAAAACTGGCGGCAGAGGTGGCCTTGCCGCAAGTGCTCTACAATGTTCCTGGGCGCACCGGGGTTAATATCAGCGCCGCGACCACGATTCGTCTGGCTGAAATCAGCAATATTGTTGCCATCAAAGAAGCTTCGGGCGATATCACCCAGGCCAGTGAAATTCTCGCCCGGGCTGGGGATAAAATCGACGTTTTTTCAGGGGATGACTTTTTGACCTTTCCCCTCATGGCCTGCGGCGCCAAGGGAATTATTTCGGTCACCGCCAATATTGCCCCGGCCAAGGTCAAACAAATGGTTGTCGCCATAGATGCAGGCGATTATGCGAAGGCACGGCGGTTACATTTGGCGCTGCTTGATCTGCATCAGGCTATGTTTATCGAAGCCAATCCGGTGCCGGTTAAAACCGCCGCCAGCCTCATGGGTTTGTGCCGTGCCGAAGTGCGCCTGCCCCTCTGTGCCTTGCAACCGGCCTCGCTGGAAAAATTACAGACAGTTCTTAAGGAACATCAGCTGATTTAACCCTTTCCTCCAAACATAAGATGTGAGTTATGACGAAAATT
>JAACTI010000146.1 GCA_009993495.1 Deltaproteobacteria bacterium
CCGGCACCGACCAGGGCAAGCGCAAAAGCGTATCGGTGCCGTACCATAAACAGCTGCCGGCGGCCACCAGCACCAGCAGGCCGGCAACCACCACCGTCCCTGCCCCACTCCACGAGGCCAGGGTCGCCCGGCGCCCACAGAAGGTACTGAGAAAGGCCCCCAGAGGCAGCAACAGCAGGGCAGCGAAAAGCAGATTCATCGTTTATTTGCTCCGAGAGTTTCCGGCGGGAAATAACCCCAACGATCCATGGACAGGTCATTCTGGTGCCGCAAGCGCCATTGGTCATAGATTGTCCCGGCGACAAAGCAACCCAGAGCTATTGGCAAAATCGCCAGGGGGAAGAGCGCAGAGGCGTAACCACCCGGAAAGAAACCTGCCAGCAATGAGCCGTAAAGAAAAACCCAGGGGCGTTCCCGAAACAGGGTCGATTTGCGTTTATCCAGAGTGTAGGGCATAGAAAGTTAAACTGTCTTCCGGGGTAAAGGGGCTTCCGCCGCGCGATCCAGGGCTCTAAAAATCTGCCGCGGTAAAACGGCCTGGAGGGTGACAGCGAAAGGAAATCTTTAGAGTCCATGACCCTGTGTTTGTTAAAAGTCGCAACCATTGGACATCTGTGGACACTATTAGCTGTTTATTCTCATGTCAAGACAAATTTTCCCAATAAAAAATTTGATGTATTTAGCCTAAGTATCTGTTTTTATATTTTTTTATAAAAAAAACGCCTCGAAACGTCTGCTTGACAGCAAGGGGAATCGCTTGCTAATGTCCCCTCGTTCCTGGGCGCTGTCGGCCGACCGGGGGCATAACCGCTCATTTTACCGGATCAAGCTTTCTTGCGGGGATAAACCATGAATGCAACGGTTAAAGACGCCGCCAGCCTGCTGAGCGTGTCGGAAAAAACCATCTACCGCTGGATCAAGCAGGAGCTGGTGCCATTTTATCGCATCAACGAACAGTACCGTTTCAACCGCGCCGAACTCCTCGAATGGGCGACCTCGCGGCGCATGGGCATAGCACCCGATGCCTTTCACGAAGAAGTCCCCGGTGATTCCCCCCTGCCTGAATTGACCACCGCTCTGGAAACCGGTGGCATCGTTTATCGCCTTGGCGGCAGTAATCGTGAAGAAGCCCTCAGTCGCCTGGTCGCCGAGCTGCGTCTGCCCGAAGAGGTCGACCGCGATTACCTGCTCAAGGTGCTCAATGCCCGCGAAGAACTGGCCTCAACCGGCCTGGGCGATGGTATTGCCCTTCCCCACCCGCGCAACCCGGTATTGCTCCACGTGACCAAACCCAGCATCACCCTGGCCTTTCTGGAAAAGCCCATCAATTTTCATGCTTTGGATGGCAAACCGGTTCACACCCTGTTTTGCCTGATTTCCCCCAGCCTGCGCGCGCACCTGCATTTGTTATCCCTGCTCAGCTTCGTGCTGCGTGATCGCAAATTTCGCGCCTTGATCGACAGCCAGGGCAGCCGTGAGCAGATTCTGGCTCAACTTTATCGCAGCGTAAAAAAAACCTGCATCCTGCCCCATCGCACGGGTTCAGAATGACGGCATAAAAGCCCCGTGACTGACCGACCTCAGCGCCGTTGCAGCAGCTGGAGCAATCCGTTCAGTAGTTGCAGCGGGCTAGGTGGGCAACCGGGGATCACCGCGTCGACCGGAATCACCGCAGATACCGGGCCACAGCTGGCATAAGAGACGCCAAACTCGCCGCCGCAGGCCGCACAGTCGCCCATGGCCACCACCAGTTTTGGCGCCGGGGTCGCGACCCAGGTGCGGCGCAGGGCCTCTTCCATATGGCGTGAGACCACCCCAGTGACCAGCAGCAGATCGGCATGGCGCGGCGAAGCGACAAAGTGCAGGCCGAAACGTTCGATATCGTAATAGCTGTTATTGACCGCGTGCATCTCCAGTTCGCAGCCATTACAGGAACCGGCATCAACCATGCGAATCGCCAAAGAGCGCTGAAAACGACGGGCAATTTCCCGCTGACACGCAACCCCCAGTTGAGCAAACTCGCGCTCCGTAGGCGGCAGCGGTTCAGTCAGGTGCCCGGTACGTCTAATCCGTTGAAAAATCCTCAGCATGGCTACTCCCGGTGAAACAGGGGATAAATGATAAAAATAAGCCAGTTACAAAATAACCGCATCTCTTCAGCTCCGTAGAAGCCTTGCTGTATGGCCCCGCACGTGACCCTTAGAGATCCTGGCCGGCGTAGGAAGCGTTGACCGATTTATTGCACACGGGGAAATCGGGCACTATGACGCCGTCGAGCAAAATTTCGAGCGCCGGCCAGCTCAGCCAGCTGGGGTCGCGGGGGAAGTAGCGCTCCACCCGTCCGGTGGCGTCGAGGCGCACATACGCCAGGGTTTCACCGCGCCAGCCTTCAACCAGGCCCAGACCTTCGACCGCGCGGCCGCGGGTATTGCAGGGAGTAGCCAGCGGGCCTTGCGGCAGGCGTTCGAGGAGCTGATCGATGAGGGTCAGAGACACCAGAATTTCTTCGCCGCGCACCCGCACCCGTTTGGCGACATCGCCTTCGGCGTAGGCGGGCACTTCTATGGTTAAATTTTCATAGGGCGCATAAGGTGCATCGCGGCGCAGGTCATCCTGCAAATTACTTGCGCGACCAACATAGCCGACCACCCCATAGCGACGCGCTTGATCCGGGCGCAAAATGCCGGTGTCGCGCAGACGATCCTGCAAACTTGGATATTCGAGCAGCAGCGGCAGCAGGTCTGCAACCTCCGTGCGTAGCGCGTCACCATCACGGCGCAGCGCGGCAATCAGCTCGGCGTCGGGCTCACGCGCCACGCCGCCGGGCACCAGGGTATCCATCAGCAGCCGATGACCGAAGGCGGCGAAATTGCGGCGTTGCCACAGTTCGCGCTGGCGGCTGAGTTGCACCTGGGCAAAGGCGAAGCCAACGTCGTTACAGATGGCGCCGATGTCGCCCAGGTGATTGGCGATGCGCTCGCGCTCGGCCAAAATGGCCCGCCAATGCAGGGCCCGCCTCGGCACTTCCACCGCCAGGGCCCGCTCCAAAGCCTGAGCCGCCGCCCAACTGTGAGCAATACTGCTATCGCCTGAAACCCGGGCCGCCAGGCGCAACAGGCCCGCAGCATCACGACCAACAGCAATTTTCTCGACCCCGCGATGCACATAACCCAGGTGTTCTTCCAGGCGCAGAATCTCTTCACCCAGGGCCTGAAAACGAAAATGCCCCGGCTCGATGATGCCGGCATGCACCGGCCCGACGGGAATTTCATAAACGCCCGCGCCGGCCACCGGCACAAAGGGATAATCACAATCGCCGGGAGTTGGGCCGGGCGGCAGGGTCTGGCAATCAAACTCCCGGCGCAGGGGCCAGACGTCGGCGGGCCAGGCCTGGTGGCGCGTCCAGCGGCGCGCGTCGGGATGCCCCCTCCAGCGCAGCCCGAGCATATCACTGAGGTGGCGTTCGGGCCGGTTGGCGGCGGGATAAGCCGGGGTTTGCGAGGGCAACTCGGGCTGCTGATCGCTCACATGGGTTTGCAGCAACAGATGTCCGTCGCACCCGAACAGCAGGGCAAAAATCTGAATCGCGGGTGGGCGATGATCGCCCCAGACCGCCGCCCAGCGCAGACCGCTACGCACGGCGTTTTCCGCCGCCACGCCCCAATTGTCGCTCGGCAGCTGCACCTGGGCTTGCAGCCCCGGCCAGGGCGGCAGCGCCTCGGCCTGGCCGGTCTGGATCAGATCCCGGCTAAGGTCGCTGACGCGACCACTACTGACGTTTTTGGTCTGGATACGGCTCATAACACCCCCTGCCCGACAACCAGAATCGTCGCCTGATCAAGCCAGCGCGCCAGCACATCGGGAATCGCAATCCCCAGCCACAACACCAGCAGCAGATGAAAAATCACCGGCAGCATATTGGCCGACACCGGCTTTTGCCCCGGCGGGGGCTCGCCGAAAACCATCGGTGCCACCTGGCGAAACATCCCGGCAAAGGCGATGGACAAACCTATCAGCAACGGAATCACCAGCAGAGGCCAGCTTTTCATAGTCGCAGTAAACAACAAAAATTCGCTGGTAAAAACCCCGAAGGGCGGAAATCCGGCAATGGCCGCCGTCCCAATGACAAAGCACCAGCCAATACGGGGTTGAGTTTGAATCAGTCCGCGAATATTGGCGATTTTCTGGCTGCCGGCCAATTGCGCGGCATGGCCAACCGTGACGAAAATTGCGGATTTGGTCAAAGAATGCACAATCATGTGCAGCAGGCCGCCAAAGGTCGCCAAGGGCCCGCCGATGCCAAAGGCAAAGGTCATCAAGCCCATGTGTTCGATGGACGAATAGGAAAACAGGCGTTTAATATCTCTTTGGCGGTGAATCAACAGCCCGGCGACACAAAAAGACAGCAGACCAAAGCCCATCATCAAGTAGCCCGGCAGATGATTGCCGAGGGCCGGTTCAATCAACATTTTGTAGCGCACCACCGCATAGAGGGCGATATTGAGCAGCAGGCCCGACAAAATCGCCGACATGGGTGTCGGCCCTTCGGAATGGGCATCGGGCAGCCAGTTGTGCAGGGGCACCAGACCGATTTTGGTGCCGTAACCCACCAGCAGAAACACAAAGGCCAGGATCAGCACCGTCGGTTCCAAAGCGTCGGCATGCTGTTTCAGTACTGTCCACAGCAGGGCATCATCGCGCCCCGGCAGGGCGCGTTCGGCGGCAAAATAAATCAGTACCGTGCCAAACAGCGCCTGGGCAATGCCGACCCCGCAGAGGATAAAATATTTCCAGCCGGCCTCAATCGATTCGGGGGTGCGGTAGAGGGACACCAGCAACACCGTCGCCAGGGTTGCCCCTTCGACCGCGACCCACAGAATCCCGAGATTATTGGTGGTCAGGGCGACGAGCATGGTGAGCAGAAAGCCCTGGTACATGGCATGATACAGACGCATCCGCGGGGCATCCACCCGGCCAATGGCGAGTTCGTGGGCCATGTAGGGGCGCGAGAAAATTGCGGTGGTAAAACCAACCAGGG
>JAACTI010000147.1 GCA_009993495.1 Deltaproteobacteria bacterium
AAGCAGATTGACCTGCTCAAGCTGAACCTGTGAATTGATGCTGAGAATACCAATTTCAGCCCCGATAATATCGGCATAATGGATGCGCGTTTCTTCAGCCGCCAGAAGTTCAATTCCGGCCCAGTTTTCGCCGGCAGGCGTTTCCGGATCGAGAATAAAGGTCACCGGGGCCTGAGGCGTTCCGAGGGCCAATAAACGGCCGCGCACCAGGATTTCACACCCCTTATCGACCACTTCGGGATCAATTTTGGTGCTGTCGGTTCCCAGAATCTGCACCCGGCTGCCCGCTAATAGCGTCAGGCTGCGTCCTTTAGGTATCTGTAAATCGGCCAGGATCCGCACCAGGCCGCCAAGGCGCAGATTTTCCTGCAAATAACCACTGAGTTCAACGGGTTGCGATCTTGTGCCAATCAGAGTTCTGGCATCGGGCGGCACAGACGCAACACAGGCGCTGCACAGCAACAGCAGGCCGCAAATCAACAAGCGTCCCAGCACGGCTAGATCCATCCCTGCTGTTGCATCAGCTGACGCACCGCCGTCGCGGGCAGAACTCCTGTTGACAGAGCACGGCGCAGTTGCTCAAGATGTTCGACGGCAAGACTTTGATTCAATTTTTCCAGGGCACGACCCAGAGTCGAAAACTGTAAATCCTTCAGCGGACGCGATCCCGAATAGAGATTCAGCCCGTTTTTGAGTTGCAACAAAACCGGGATGTCTGTCTTTTGGGGCAGGTCAAACCCTAAATCGATTTCTCCAGCGGCAATGGCTTCCAGCGTCGATTGCCCGGGTTTGAGCATAACGCGGGTAGTGTCGATGCCAGTCTTTTCATGCAGATAGATGGCAATCAGGTGATAGTACATTTCACCCTCCAAATCCGCGGCAGTGCCGATAAAAATTTGGGGGCCGAAGCAGGCACCGACAGGCTGAACCAGCACCAGCAGACCCAGGCCGACACAGAAGAATTTTTTCAACGCAGAAACAGCCATCGAATCACCGTATCCAAATAAAGACCCGCGAGCAAGGTCACATTCAATCCTGCCCCCCAGAAATAGCTGCGCGCACCAGCCTCACGCGACGAAACCTTGCGTAAGGCCAACAGGGAAAAAAGATAACCTACCAGTAACAGCAGCAACACCAGCCATTTCAGTAGGTCAATCGAAATCAGAACGCCCGGTTGCGGCAAGGTGGCAAGCAGATGAACCGCCAGATAACTTTTAACTCCACTTAAATCCGTCAGGGTTAAGGGCAGATAGGCGAGTTTGGCATTAAGTTTCACCACGGCCAGTATCAGATGGGCCGCCAACAACAAGGGAATGGTCGGCAGCAACAATTTCGTCAAGCCACTGAACGGGGAGGTTTTTTCGACAGCGGACGCAGGTTCTTCAACGCGGTCTCCGGTGGTGACCTTTAAAAGACGCAGGCGATAAACGAACATCCCCGGCAAACAGAGCAACAGTGGCAGCAGCAGGGTGATCCACAAAGCGGCGAGGAGGAAATAACCATCGGCCTGCCAGCCGATCAACAGCGCCAGCTGCTCGGGAGGCGCAAACAAAAGTTCCCGCAGGGGCACATTCACCTTGCTGAAATTGGCACTGACCATGCCCAGGAGCACCAGCAGTAAAAAAGCTTCACCTCGCGCAAGCACCGCCGTCGAAATTTCAGCCAGAAAGGGCCGAAAAGAGAGTTTTAAATTATCGTTGCAGCAATTTTCAACACAGTTCATACACAGGGTACAGTCGCTGTTGTCATTGATCTGGCGCGGATGAATGTCGACCGGACAACCGGGGCGCTGGCGCTGCAGGTGCAGAACCGCCGAACCTAGGGCGAATCTTTGCCAGAATTTCTTTTCCGACACGCACTGCACGCTGGTGCAACTCGCACAAACCTCGGGATCACGCACCCGCAGGGCCAGGGGCGCTACCCGTGCATAGGCTTTGAGGACCGCCCCGGCGGGACAACAGAGTTGACAGAAGGCGCGTTTACGAAAAATCAGCGAGGTGGCAAAGAGCGCGGCGAACAGCAGCACCAGCAAGCGCGCGGTGTAATCGGGATAACGATGAATCGCCAGCAGATAAACCGCCACTTGCAGCCCCACCAGCAGCAGGGTCACCGGCAACATGCCTCCCAGCCATGGGGGCAAGGGACGGTTCAGACCATAGCGCGACAAAATACCATTCAACCAGCCAAAGGGACAGACCGCGCACCAGAAACGCCCCGCCACCAGCGCCAGCAGCACCAGACCCATGATCCACAGTACCCACAAACCGAAGGTCGCAAAACTGGTGTACATCAGAGGATCGGGCACATCGACGCCGGGAATGCGGTGATGATGCCAGCCGCTGGCAATCACGACAAACACCAGTGCCAGCACCAGCAAGCGGGTTAAACGCCAGAACCAGCGCCCGCGCAGCACCGCACCCAGCAGTGGCAAATGCAGCAGATCTCTCACGCTGTCAACTCCACGTTTTTAATGATAAATGTTGTAGGGTTGAACATTTTCGCCCGCCTCATTGCGATAGGTGTAACGCCGCCCGGTCATCATTTCAAGGGAACGTGCGGCCCACTCACGCACCACATTCACGTCATCTTCCAGCAGTTTTTCAAGCGCGGGGGCCTGCTGCTCTGTGCCAATCGGCCCTAAGGCGGTGGCCGCATTCATGCGTACCTGCCAGTCGGGATCCCGCAACACCGCAACCAGTGCTTCGACGGAGCGCGGGTCTTTCAATTTGCCCAGGGCCGTCACCACCTCGGCCCTGGCCGGACTCTTGAGCAGCGGTAACAGCACTTCAAGGGCGGCAGGATCGGCGATGTCACCCAGGGCGCGAACCGCCGCTGTCGTTGCCACGGGGGACTGCGGCTGACGCAGAAATTCAAGCAGAGGCGGTAAAGCCTGACGGTTCAAACGAATGAGGGAACGGGTCGCAAACTTACGCACCTCTTCATCGGAATCAGCCAGCGCCCTCACCAGGGGTGGCACAGCCGCCGAACCGCCAATTTCCCCTAAGGCCCAGGCCGCGACATAGCGCCGACCCAATTGCGGATTTTCGAGAACCACCCCAATGGGGGCAACGGCGGTTTTAGCTTTGAAATTACCCAGGGCGGCTATGGCAAATTCGCGTTGAATGCGGTCGTTAGAGGAAACCGCAGACAAGAGCGCCGGAACAGCAACATCGCCAATTTCCAGCAGCAGTGCATATACCCGGTCGTTGGTGCGCTCTCCCCCCTCCCCCAGCATGGCCACCAGTTGCTCCAGAGCCTGCGAATTACCGGCGCGCGCTTTAGCGGCCAGTTCGTCCAAGGCCACTGGCTCGGTGGTCTGCTGACAACCTGCCAACAGCAGCAGAAAAACCAGCAGCAGCCTTACCATATCTTATTCACCCGAATATTGACCCCTTCAACAATGTGATCCTTGCGGATCACCAGGGCCGAGGGTTCGATGGTTCCCTGATCATAGCGGCCATAAAGATCACCCAGTTTGGGTGGCCCGCCGAAATTATCTCGCGCGCAAATGTAGTAGGTACCACCTGCGGGCAACAGCATCTGGAAACGTCCATCGGGGCCGGTCTTTTCTGAAACATATTTGGGACGTTCCGACATCTGCACATGATCATATACCTGAATGCGCACCCCTTCGACCGGCCTGCCGTCGGCATCGGTAATCTGCCCCTTGAAGCCCGTCAGGCTCGCCGCGTCTTGAGGCGATAAGCGGCGGTTATCACCCACCTTAACCGGGGCCGTCAGATTGAGGGCCGTCATGCCGTCGCGCACTTTGAGCGGGATAAATTCACTGCGGTTATCGCCAGCAACCACCGGCCCAACGTTGAGTCCGTTGACGCGCTTGCGCACCACGGCAACATAATCGCCCGCGGGCAGAGAAATCTGAAAACGCCCTTCGCGGTCAGTTTCGTCCGCCATCGCAAAAACCGGCCCGTACAAGTCCATGCCCTGTTTGTAAATAGAGAGCACCGCCTTTTCGAGGGGGGCAACCACCTGCCCCTGAACCTGCACCAATTTATTTTCATCGGGACGATCGCTCGCAGACTGATCGCTGCACGCCCCCAGGCTTGCCAGCAACAACAACAAAACCACGCCTTGGCCAAATCTTTTCATTTTTAGCTCACCTTGCAAAAGCGGCGGCACCCGATTTCGGGCGCAGCACCAGATCGAGGGGAAGAGTCGAAGCGTAATGTTCATAAAGAGAATTATCCATCAACGCAAGTCCGAAAGAATACACTCGTGGTAACGATGGCTCAAATTGCACATCGCGCGCCGATTGCGTCGTGAGGGCACGGCGCAGAATCAACACCCAGCGGCCATCCTGCCATGCGGCACTGGCGCGGATATCAGCGCGATCGCCAGCGGGCGGGTCGGTCAGATACCCGGGTGCGCGTGAAAAAACCGTGGCCTGCTGACCGGCAATCGCATTGCCATCAAAATCGTATAAGGGACGGTCGCCGGGGCCGAAGATTTCATCTTCTATCTGGGGACGCACCTGGAACAATGAGTTGGCGTGGAAGAGTTCACCCGGCTGATCACCCTGCATCCCTTTCGCATCAACAAAACGGTCATCGGCAAAGGCCAAACGACCGGTGCGTCCGGCCTTCCAGTTCCACAAATCGAGTTGCGGACCTTCTTTAAACAGTTTCATGCGGTTGTGTCCGCGAAAACTTTGGCCGCTGACGCCAAAATCATCGAGGTGGCAGGCATAAGAGCAGGTGAATTCAGGGTATTTGTTTTGAATATCCCAGAGAATGCCGATCCCATCTTCCATCTCGCCACTGCTCTGCCAAGCGTCCCCGGTATAAGTCCAGCCACGCATATTGTCATTACGCGTGACATCACGCCAACTGAGGCGCAAATACAGATTTTCTGCGGTATAAAAAGCCCGCAGATCCACGCCAATCGGCTCAGGCAGGGAGCTACCGTGATGACAACTGGCGGTGGATGTATGCACAGTATCCTGATCTATGGCCGGCAGGGGATCAACTTTGTTGAGACGCCCGCCTTTGACGTGAACAGTTTTGGGCAGAGCAGCCTTCCAATCGGCATCAGTCGGGGCGTGACCAAGCTCCAGGGCCACCAGTTGAGGCGGTTCCAGGTCTGTACAGCCCAGAGGCAAGAAAAACAGCAGTAAAAAATAGCAGAAATAACGCAAGAATTGATAATTCCATGGTCTAAAGAGTTTAAACACTCAGCGGGATTCATGGCGAGCAAAGATTGTACCAGTATTCACCAAAGGAGAATCGGAGGACACCCGGCGCTGCGGCAGATCTCAAACAGGCCAAAACGCAGGCTAATTGGCAGGGTTCTGACAAATTTCTGTCATTCATTCCGA
>JAACTI010000148.1 GCA_009993495.1 Deltaproteobacteria bacterium
CATGAGAAGGTCTTACAGGCTATTTTGAGCCGGCTGGAACGAGGAGGAAAGATCCATGTCCAAGAAAATCTGGTCAGGCTCTCCGAACACCGGGTGAGCTTGGATCAGGAGGAAGCGGCCGCCGTCGGAAAGATCCAGGAACTCTATCGCCGGGCCGGGCTCAAGCCTCCATCCTCCAAGACCCTCCCCGATACCTTGGGCCTGGACGCTGATCATGCGGCAGACCTCATGCGCCACCTGATTTCGACCGGAAATCTCGTCCATATTCAAGGGGATCTCTTCATGGACCCGGCCTCGCTTCAGGAGGCAAAAGACAAGGTTCAAACCTTTCTCGATCAGAAAGGGGAGATCAGCGTGTCAGAGATGAGGGACCTGCTGGACAGCACCCGTAAATACCTGATCCCGCTGCTCGAATATTTCGATGCTATCGGATTCACGGCCCGAAAAGGGGATAAGAGGATCCTGAGGTAGGTGTAAAGTCAGGGTTCAAGGGGTCGAGGATTCCAGGGGCCAAGTGAAACGCTAAAAACATAAGGGGCCGAGGGCCATAGGGTTACGCTTAGCGTGTCCCGCTTTTTTTATAATTGCCGTCTGCGAAGGCTGCTACACTAAGGCATCTTGGGTTCAAGGGTTCCAGTGTTTTTCTCTGGAGATTTTGCTTGCGTTTCAGTATTTCACTTGAATCCTTGACCCCTGGACCCCTTGAATCCTTGAACCTTTGAACCTGACCAAAGAGGAGAAGAACCGGATCGTGGATGTCAGGAAACTTTGTGAGCAGGCTGAAGCATATCTGAAAGAGGGGGCCTTCAGGCAGGCGGTCACGCTCCTCAAGCCCGAGGCGTTGAGGCCCGGCGCCGCTCCTCAGGTCCGTTCTCTTTACGGCCTTGCCGCAGCCCGTTCAGACCGGAGCTTTTACGGATTTTACCGGGGGCTCAAAAGGTGCTCTGAGGCCCTCCAGCAGAAGCCGGATGAACCGTATCTCCTGGTCAACCTCGGCAAGGTCTATCTTTATCATGGCCTCAGGGTCAAGGCTCTGGAATACCTGGACCGGGCCATGGATCTTGCGCCCGAAGATCCGGCTGTACGTGAGGCCAGGGGCCTGCTTGGATTCCGTCAACGCCCCAAACTTCCTTTCCTGGTGCGTGAAAACCTTCTCAACATTCTCCTCGGGAAATTGTCCGTGGCCGTTAAACGGATGTTCTCCTATTTCACACGGACTTAGTGGCCCTCAGGGTGCGTCATCACATTTCCGAAATGAACACTTAAACACCGATCAACCCCCTGCAGCATTCTAACATTCGATTCGTGATTTATGGATGATTACGCCGGATATATTTTCGTCAAATTTATACATAACATTTATTTGGTATTTTAGCTTGACATTCAAGAGAACATGACTTTATGATATAAGATAAGATGAACTCATAATAATATATTCACTGACTTCATTACAAAAACAAATTCGATTGATAGTAAACCTTCTCAGTTTTGTTTTGTTCTTTGATATATCGATGTGTCATTTTGTCTGTGTCCCTTTGTCTGAACCCCAGGGTAAATTTGTTCTCCACGCAAGTGTCTGATTTTGCTTGTGTGATGAAAATAGCAAACCCTCTATTTTCCGCTTATATCGGGCAGAACAAATTTACCGTGGTCTGAACCCATCAAGAAGCTGCCTCACTCCCAAAAGGCACCGTTCCAGAGTAGCCGTTTGATTTCAGGAGAATGTTCAAATTTTGAATCATTTTCAACTAAGAAAGGAGATCTTATGGAGAAAAGACATGTATGGTGGGATTTTTTTGTCCGATGGCTCAAGTCCGCGGGCCTGTTTTCGGCCATGATCCTCTTCATCCTTGGGCAGGGAGGATTGGTGCAGGCCGCTGATGAAGGGTATGCAGGTCCCGAAGCCTGCGCCATGTGCCATGAAGAGTTAGCAACCAATTTTGCAAAGACCGTTCACGGCCAGAAAGCAGACAGCCGAACCCCGGCGGCCAAGCATGCCTGTGAAACCTGCCACGGCCCCCTGGCCGCCCATGTGAACAGCGGGGGGGATAAGGGGACGGTCCGCCGGCTGGGCAAAGACACCAATCTTTCTGTTTCCGAGATCAATGCCACCTGTATGGAATGCCACCAGAAAGGAAAAGAGGCCCTCTGGGACAGCAGCACCCATGCAGCCAAAGGGCTGACCTGCACGACCTGTCACTCGATTCATGGCGGGCACGATAAATTCCTGGTCAAAGACGTGGAAAGGGATGTATGTTTCCAATGCCACGGGACCATCAGGGCCCAGCTCCAGCGCACCAGCCATCACCCGATCCGTGAAGGCAAGATCACCTGTACCAACTGCCACAATCCTCACGGTTCGGTCGCTCCCCATCAGATCTCGGCCAATACCATCAATGAAAAATGCTATGAATGCCACGCCGAAAAGCGAGGGCCTTTCCTGTTTGAGCACCGGCCTGTGGTGGAGGATTGCACGATCTGTCACACGCCCCACGGTTCAAGTTATGGAAAGCTTTTGGTTAAAAAGGTCCCGTACCTCTGCCAGTCCTGCCATTCCAACTCGCGGCATCCGGGGACCCTGTATGCAAGGGATGCTGCAAATCCTGGGACAAACACATATTTGTCTAGTAAGATGAGCAACCGGCCACTCTATCGGGCCTGTTTGAACTGCCATACAAACATTCATGGCAGCAACCATCCGTCCGGCAAGACCTTTACGAGATAAACGACCTTCAGGGAAAGGAGAAAAACATATGAAACGATGGGCCTATTTCTTTTGCATCTGTGTCTTGTTGGTCCTTCCTGCCGCACGCGGGATGGCTGCCGATGATGTCTCCTGGAAAGCTTCTGTGGGCATGGAGTATTTCGGCGGAGACGAAGACAATGCCAAGTTCAACGAGTACCGGTATCAGACCAATTCGGACTTCGGCGTCTTTACGAATATCAATCTCTATTCAGCTCCTGAGGGGAGCAACCTGTACCGCAAGTTCCTGCTGAACGCCCGGACCCAGGAAGATCTGGATCTACGCCTGCAGCAAGGGAGCTTCGGCGTCTATCGGTTCAACCTGAAGTTCAACCGGATGGGGCATAATTTCGCCTATGATGCCCCGACCTTGTACTCGGGAAACGGCACGGATGTACTGACCATCCCCGATGCGGTCCAGACCGATCTGCAGAGTTCCACCAGTACCACCAACCTGGTGAGCCGGCTGACCCCTTACGTGGACGCTGCTAAGGCCATTGACCTCTCCCTGAAACGGGACACCTTTGCAACCGGGCTCGAATGGATGGCCATGGATCCCTTTACCTTTGGTTTTGATTTTTCGCATGAGGATCGGGACGGCGGGAGGCCCTTCGGCGGGACCTTCGGATTCGGCAATGCCGTGGAGATCCCCGAGCCCATCGACTACACGACCACCGATTACAAGATGAAGGCCGAATACGCCGCCAAACCCTACTATGCCAATCTGAACTACGGGCATTCGACGTTTAACAACCATGACCTCTCGGTCCTTTATGACAACCCGTTCCGTATTACGGATTCTACCAGCGCCTCGGCTTATTCACTCAATTATGCGGGCGGCCCCAGCACAGGAAGGACCTCGCTCCCGCCGGACAACACCTATGACAGCATCAACGCAACGCTCTCAACGCTTCTTCCCATGTACAACACACGGATGACGGCCAATATCGCCTATGGTTACAGCAAACAGGATGACGATCTGATGCCGGTGACCACGAATACAGCGGTTGCAGGTTATCCGCTTCCTCTGCCTGCAAACTCAGTGGACGCCCAAGTGAACAACCGCTTGTACGATCTGACGCTCACCTCCCGGCCCATGGAGAAGCTGGATGTTAAGGTGCGGTACAAATATGACCAGCACAACAACAAGACCGATGAGCTGACCATCGCCAACTATGTGCGGACCGATGCAACCATCGAGGGTTCTTCCACGCCGACATATGTGAGCTATATCAAGCGGATCGCAGAGCTGGAACTCGCCTATGAGCTTATGGACCGGACTACCCTGACCGTGGGCTACGAAAAAGAGACCAACTCCTTTTCCAATGGGTCCGCCGACAGCGAGGACGAGGATATATACAAGATCTCGCTCAACAGCCGTGCCCTGGACTGGGCCACGGGACGCCTGTCTCTGGAGTATTTCAAGAAGGATTCGGATTATCCGGACTATACAGCGGCCAATGCCGAACTCCCCTGGATGCGCAAATTCTATGCCGCATCCAAAGACGGTCTCAAGGCCTCAGCCGCAGCGACCCTCATGCCTAATGACAAACTCAATGTGAACCTGGAACTCTCCTACGGCAAGGACGATTACAAGGATTCCGAGTTTGGGCTCCAGGACGACAGGAATTATACCGGGACCGTGGATGCGGACTATGAGGTAAACAAGAGGCTGACCCTGAATGCCTTCTACACCTACGAAAACCAGAAGTCCATGCAGCGCAGCCGACAGTGGACGCCCTCCTCAGCGGGAGATCCATATTCCGCTACATTCTCCGACGTATCGGATCCTAGCAACTGGACCCTGGAGGTTACGGACATCGTGAACACCATCGGGCTGGGCGCTGAAGTCGGGATCATCGAGGACCTGCTGGACCTGGATCTGGACGGGACTTACTCCAAGTCCAATAGCAAGGCCGACTTTGGCAGTGCTGTGGGTATCGCTCCTGCCAGTCCGTATAGCAACCCGAATATGGACAACAATGCCTTCGTACCTCTGGATTTCGGCAATATCGACGACACCAGGATGCTGACCGTGAATACCAGGTTGAACTACAAGCTCAGCAAAGCCTGGTCCACGACCCTGGGCTATCAGTACCAGAGATGGGCCATCGACGACTACCAGTATGACGGCTATACCCCGATCATGGTAACTGGCAGTGGGGCCTACAATGCTCTTCTGAGCATGGATACGCTCTATAAACCCTACAAGGTGAACACGGTCTATGTGACCGCTACTTATTCGTTCTAAGCGGACCAAAACAGGAAAACGCATGCCATGGGGAGCGGTCAATCCGCTCCCCTTTTTCTTAAACTCCACAAAAAGAACGGGGCTCCCCTAAAAAATATTCGCTTCAGGAACGGCATGATTTTTGTAAATAGACCTTCTAATCATAAATAATCTCTATGGTCAGGCCAATTAGAAAATAGATCTCCTAATATCTATATTTTTTGCAGTTTATATCTGATAATCTCTTTTTTACAAATTGTTGTTAACCATAGATTGGCTTTTCCCCTTGACAGATGAAAATGGCCTTGATATATTTTAACCTGTTTTTTAAGTGTTCCTTATAACTACAAGTATCAATTGATTATTTTTTAGTTATTTTCAAGACCGACCATTGAGAGAAAACGGTTTGTCTCAGACGTGAAAAACCAGAGAGCGGTCAGCTCTTAGTGGTCCTGTTCGTAAATAGGGTAACGTACCGAGAGGGTCGTAGGGCGGGCACATCAAGGCGCGCGACTGAGGCGTACCTTTCTGGTACACCGTAAGGAGCGGAACGCCGATGAGCCAGCCCTACGGCATTCGAATGCCACCGTATTTACGAATAGGGCCACTTAGCTAAATGAGATTGAAAGGGGGTGAAAGGGAGGTCAAATTTCTTTGCATCTGATTTGAAACTTAAACAAAAATGAATAAAGGAGGACAGTTATGAAAGGAATTTTAAAAGGTTCAATCATCGGTCTGTTTGTGTTTGCAATGAGCATGGTCATGCTCTCCCCAAATGCATGGGCCACGTCCGCTTTTGCCAGAAAGTACGGACTTGCCTGCAACACCTGCCATACCGTTGCCTTCCCACGCCTCAACTACTACGGGGAAAAATTCATGCGGAACGGGTTCCAGATCCCCGGTGGGCAGGATGGATCCACCAAAGGCAAGGCCGCTATCGCCGATGATCTGACCCTGGACGAGCGTCTCGGGGACATGATGGGTGTTCGAGGCAAGATCCGGATTATTGAGAAACAACAGGGGGAGGATTCATCCGGTGACAGCATCCCCTCCACATTGGGAAGCACGGTCTTCGGGGCGATCTTCGCCTCCGGCACCATCGCCGAGAATATTCCGGTCTGGGTGGAGATGGAGACGAATACATCAACGAGTGAGACCGAACTCCACAACTACTTTGTGGGCTGGAACAATATCGGCGGAACGACCCTCGCCAACCTCCGTGTCGGCGGATTCACCCCTACGGAGTGGACGTCATTTTCGGACCAGAAGCGGGCCTTTGACGGACCGGTATCTCATCCGGGCGCCTTACGTCCCTCGTCATTCAGCAAGAGCTCGACAAATCCTTACAATCTCCGCACCCATACGGGCATTGAATATTATGGATATACCGGGCCGGCCTTCTGGGCCTTGGGTGTCAACGATAAGATGGGCGCGAACTATGATGCCGACTCTTCTGATGACAGCAACAAGGACTGGTATCTGGTGTTGAGAGGCGAGATGCCGGAGGGTCCCATTGAGGGAAGTTCCATCTCCCTTCTGAGCTACTGGGCCAATGTAGGGTCCGATGATTATGATCCCAACGATCCTGCGAGTCCATCCAAGACGGATGCGTCCTTCAAGGTCTATGACC
>JAACTI010000149.1 GCA_009993495.1 Deltaproteobacteria bacterium
GTAAAAAATTCATAAAAACATTATTTGCGCACGAATGTAGTGTCCTCAACGTTGTTGCTTTATTGCTTTAACCGCTTATCGACCAACCGGCAACAGTCTCCGCAGACGCTCGACAAAGTCGGTGTAGGCGGTGTTGTCTGAGCATGGAAAGAGCCTAGCAGATAACACTAAAGCAATCAAACAACGACGTCCCCCATAGCACAGGATTTCAGGAACATGCAGTAAGCAGTACCTTCTTTGGGGCCGACCAGGCTGGCCGGCCCCAAAGTAAGATTTTACCAACAATTTCCGGCATTTTGGGAAGATTTGGCGCCGGTCTGGGTGATTTCGAGGTATCCACATTTGCTGTCGGTAAACTGTGGGGTTGCCCGAATTGTGAAAGTTGTTGCAGTTAAAACAGGCAGGCTCAATTGATACCTATTACCCGTGGTCCACTGCTGCACCTGATCATCAGCCGCCGTGCCCAGGGTTGCGGTGGCATAGCTGCTGGTGCGCGTCATCAAACGCTCCATATTCTGCGCGCCGGTAAGCAGGGCGGTTTTAGCCGAAGCGCGATAAGCATTGATGCGATAGTTGTTATAGGTCGGGATGGCGATTGCCGCCAGAATCCCCAAAATTCCGATCACCACCAAAATTTCGATCAAGGTAAAGCCGCGTTGGCTCATACGGTCAGATCTCCTCGTTTTTATTTTTCAGCTTAGCGCAATTGTCGCCAGGACTGCCGCCCTCTGGCCGACAAATCGCCACCTTTTTCTTCCTGGAACATAAGGTTCCCTGTCGAACCCGAGAAGACCTTCACCTGGGTCGAGGTACCGTCAGAATTAGCATCCGCGTCATCATCCAGAATCTTTGGTGCCTGAATAATTCCTTCCTCAGACTCAATTCCGGTGACTGCCACCTCGACATCTGTGCCGTTAATAGTGACCGTGACCTTGTCTGCGGTGTCAATATCGCCATCCCCATCGGCATCGTAAATCGTGGTGTCAAGCCGTCCGCCGTTGAAGGGGTCCATTTCCATCAGCCAGCTGGTGCCGCCGGGCTCGCACGGGCTGTCGGAGGGGATCAGAGTCACGAAAATAATTTTGCCGTTGTTGAGAATCGGCATTTCAACCACACGCTCGGTCTGGCGGTTGGGGGTGTTGGGTGAAAGCAGATCGAGATACCAGCCTACCTGGGCCCCGCTGCCCGTGCCGTAGTTGACCGTATTGGTTGAAAGCACCCGGATATTACGCCCACTAAATTTGTCGGTGACCGGCCCTTCATACAGGATGGACTGGGATTGCAGTTCGCTGCGATCCGTCGTGGAAATGGCACCCTTGTCCTGAATGCCATAGAAAGTCTCGACGGCGCGACTTGATTCAACTGCCGGAACAACGTTGTCATTCGCATCGAAGAACTTGCCGGTTCCAAACCACACCATGACATCGGTGCCGTTGGGATGCCGACCGACGGCCGGACGCACAGTAATTGGTTGAATTTCGCTATTCGGTCCACGCGCTGTAAACAGCGGGGTGGGAGTCGTCCCCGTTTTGTAGGCGACCCCCCATTTGCTCGGTAAGGCATCCTTAAAATCAAATTTCCACAGATTACCCTGCAAGTCACCGGCATAGACGTAGTCAATAATCCGATCACTGTCGACATCTACCGGTACCGGAGCGCTTAGTCCATTCGGGGTAGTGGTGTCACCAACGCCGACATCAATCGTGCCATAGGTGGTGGACAGGGGAAGGCCTGTAGCAATATCAACCACATAGAGCACCGCCTTACCCGTGGCGCTATGGTACCCATTGCTGATAAAAGCCACCCATTCGCCACTGGCTAGACGTCCAATTGTCGGTTGAGGAAGAGTGTACCCCAGATCGGCATAGACCAGAGTACTGGAACTATTCTCGGTCTCAGGGGTGATTTCCCACAACACCGAATTGCCATCAAAATTGGCGGGATTGGTCACATCCAGAGCAAAAACCGTTTTGCCCCCGGCCCCGGTCGTACCCAGTAAAACCGTATGCCAGGCGCTGCCGAAGTAGGCGTCGCCGGTGCGGGGAGCACCGTCGACCATATAACGATGGCCATTTTGGGGCGTGCCATAGTTGGTTGCCGTCAGCCGCGGCAGCCCGGCGATCAGGGAGTTCGGCAAGTAGGAGAAAACTTCGGCGCCGGTGGCGGCATTAAAGCCATGGAGCATGCCATCGTTAGCACCGACATAAACCATTTTTGTGCGACCAGCATAGTCGGTCGAAGCGCGGAAACTGGTGTAGGAAGTGCCCTCAGTGCCGGCGAGCTTGTCGTAGGCGAAATCAGGTGTGCCGACGAAAACCGGGTCAGAGTTAACGATATCGCCCAGCACCAGATTGCGGTCACGCAGATTGCCACCGTTCTGGCGCTCGGTGGTGCGGTCACCACGGAAGTAATTGACGCGATCCTCGCCCAAACCATCATTGGTGCCGGCGATATTTTTGTTCAGGGCCAATTGCTGGGTGGCAGTCAGCGGGGTGCTCCATTTAAACTCCAGACCATAGGGCGCTGCGATTGCACTGGGATTGAGGGTGTAAATTTTACGATTAGCTGCCGTGGGCAGCTGGTTTTCAGCGTTCCAGGTTTGAGATGTAACCACATTCCCCGTGGTGTCGCGCGTTAAACCAATAGCCAGCAATTCCCCCGACCAGTCCGCGCTGTTAAATTTAGCCTGATAAATGGTGGTGCCGGTCTGCAACTGGGTCGAGTTACTGGCAACAGCCGCCGACGACGAACTGATTTCCGCCAGCTGGGTGAAAACCTGGCCCAGGCTGGCTTCCAGCTGACTGGGATTGGTGGCGTAAAAATAGTTATCGGGCTGACCATCGCCGTCGGCATCCCAGGAGGCGGTATCGGTCGGGAAGGTCAAACTGGTATTGTTTTTATCATACCCCCCCCACTTGGCAGCATAATACAAGGGCGATTCCAGCTGGCCCGAAGGTGTGCCGGTAATCACATAACTGCCTGCGGTTGGCTCATCGCCAACCTGGCAGTCGGAGCACCCATTAACCGAGCTGGTGTCGGTATAATTAAAGCCTTCGATTCCCGAATGAACATGAAAGCCGTCGTTGCCGGTGCCGCTGATGATATAACCAAAGCCCATCATACCGGAGGTCGATTCCGCTATAACGTCGGTTGTTACCTCGATGATGGATGAGCTTCCCGTCAGGTCAATTTGGTAGTGCAAAAAGCCGCTCATGTCCTGGTCATAATCGCCGCCCTGCTCACTGTCTTCCCACTGAATGAAGAAGGTGCCTTCGCCGCGATTTTTATCCACACTGACCGGTTTGAAATTGACAATTGAGCAGTTGGTTGCGGTGGTATTTTTGGTGTTGCGACAGGCGGGCAGAATGGTCACATTTTTATCAGTGCTGCCCGGCACGCTGATTTCAATTTTTGGTACCGCGGGTGCTAGTGACACACCAAAGGTCTTAACGGTTTGATCATCTTGCAAATCAGAGCGAATATCATTAGTAAACGCATGGTTGGCCAGGCCGCTGAGATAATAAGAGCCCGAAAGACGCGGCGCTTCGGGGCAAATTCCCTTGACCGCCCCCAAAGAGGAGACCGACTTTTCGGTACACAGCTGGTTATTGTCGCTGCCATTTTCGCCCACCAGCCAGGTCTTGCCATGAATGGACTCGCCGGCACCCACAACGTCGGTCAGCGTTGCAGCCGAGCTGCTGGTATTAAGATCCGAAACCCCACCCAGTTGGTCATCATCGTAAGACGCCATACTGGCGTTGAAATTGATGACATTCAGGGAGGAACAATAGTTGTCATTGGTCAGGGGGTCTGACCAGCTGGCAGTCCCTAAGCCACTGATTTTGTCATCGCCTGAAAAAGTGAAGGCGCTGGTGGCACTTTTTCCAGCAAAATAACGCAGGCTTTCGAGAAAAATCTCCGATTGAGGATTGCCCCAGTTGCTGCAATTACCGTCGCTAAAAGAGGTCAGCTGAAATGTACAATTATCGCCCGAACCACTATCCCCGTACACCCCGGTCGAATGGTTATAACCATATAATCTCAGCCGGTTAAGGCTGTCGATAATTGCCCCGGTGCTGGGCGCGGTTTTGAAAGTACCGTCGGTGTCAACATTGATCTCATTTTTGAGGGATTCGATATTCTTACGCAGCACCCCACCCGATTTGTTTTTCGTGTAGCTGCCCGACATCATCCCGAAAAGCAGGCTGTCGGTTTCACCGTGAACCTGCAACAAACCAACCGGCTTGAAATTACCGCCGGGGTATTCGCGGCATTTTTCATTGCCGAGCAACGCACCGTCGCAAGCCTCAACTCGGGCAACATAATCGCTATTGCCCAGCCCAACATCGGCCTTGACCGGGGTCTGCATATTTGCGGTCATGCCGGTTAATCCGATATCGTTGCCGTTTTTGGCCGATTTTTCTTCATCCCAGCGACATTGCCAGCGCTCATTGGCAGTCCATAAACCATAATCACCGTAAGCAACCCGGATGAGAGGGGCGTCGGTAATGCTTTGCGAATAACCGCTTGTGGCAACGGTGGTGTTACACAGGGTGATACCCTTGCGGGTGTGGTTGGTCAGGGTCCAGGTGCTGAAGCTGCCGTTACCAAGGGGCGTGGCGGTCACGTCCAATGTGACCTCGGTGCCGTGGACACCGGTGACCACGCCATACATGTAAAAATTGCTGGGGTCGGTGGTCAGGGCGACCGTCATCTGGTCACCAGCACGCACCTCCCCGGCAGCAAAATTAGTGATAAAAGTTCTGCTGCCCGTGCCCAGGGTTTCGGTGCTGCTACTGGTGGCGGTTGCCGGCAGGTGGCTGGCGCTGAAAGGGGTGAGTTTGGCGATATCGCTACCGGCATAGTATTTCACCCAGCTATGGGCGTCATTGGGCAGGTAACTGCGTTCCAGCACCGTAAGGTTTGAATCATCGGTTGAACGGTAACCGCCATAAAGGATTTTGCGCACCGCATCGATGCGGGCAGTAGTGGCCCAGTTGAGGAAGTTGCCGCTCCAGTCGCCGGCAGTGCCCCCGGCGCAGTATTTATCGCTGGTCATGGCCACAGGTTCAAAACGATCATTGGTCGAGTTGTAGTTGTAGCACTTGCGGGAGTCGTAGTAGCCAAAGTAATCAATAGCGTGAATGTAGGTGCCGTCGGCGATACCGTCTTGATTTAAGTCGTCGTAGTCACTGTAGGCCGAAAAATACAACTGATGGTCATTCGATAAATTAAGCATGACCTGCGGCTTGGCCGGATTTTTCAAGATCAATGGCACCTGGGAAATCAAACCGCTGTCGGTAATAACTGTGGTATCGCAACCATCATCAACCCCGTTGGCACAATCATTGTCTACCAGATCACCACAAATTTCGGTGGCTCCGGGGTGAATCGCGGCGTTGTCGTCACGACAATCGCCAGCCTCGACCGTATAACCGTCACCGTCAACATCGCAGCTCGGGTCGGCCAGGTCAGTCATGCCGTTGCAATCGTTGTCTTTGCTGTCATTACAAATTTCCCGATTGCCGGGATACATCGCGGGATCGTTGTCGTTGCAATCAAACTGGCTGGTAATGCCATCGGCGTCATTATCGTCGTAACAACCTTCGTCAACTGTGCCGTTGCAGTTGTTGTCAACGCCATCCCCCAGCCCTGTGGCCGAACATTCGGCAGCTCCGGGGTTGATAGCGTACACATCATCACGGCAGTCGCCGCCGGCGACGGTGTAACCATCGTTGTCGGCATCGGGACTAACCACCACCGTACCGCAACTGTTGTTATCAGGGTCGGTCGGGTTGATGGGGGTTGTCCAATTGGGACTCGTGTCATTGTTCGCGATTGAGGTCCTGGTCGTATCGGTGGTAATAACGAAGGAGTCAAAGCGAAATTTTTTCTCCCGTGTCCAGAAGTTTATCCTATAGGTTCCCGCTGAAGGAATGGTGATGCTGGCAGGAGTACCACCCATGTCGTGCTGCTTCGTACTCCATATCCATTCATCGTGGGGACTAAAGGTCAGATTGCCGGTTGCGGTTTCGTTTACGCCATACCAGATAGAGTCTTTGTTGCCATCCTCACCAAGACCACGCACAAAAATTCGATAGGTGCCAGCATCAGTGAAATTTAGGTCATAACTGACGGGCCTCCCCGAAGGCGGATCGCTATAATCGCTATCAGAATCGGCCTTGAGGTACGCGTTATTCCCCGCGTCGTTATCAGACTTTTTATCAAAGTTGTCCCCAAAATCGGTATAATACTCGGCCTCAATGAGCGTGCCATTGGGGTCAACCGTACAGATTCCCGCCCAAAGGGGTGACGCACAGAGCGCCAGCAACAGGATGGCCAGCAAAAGGGGATTGAGTCGCATGTTTTTCATTGTCTTGCCTCCAAAACCAGCGTTAAGCGGGGGTTTTCTAAACTTAAAAACGGCAGCATTACTGCAAGTGCGTAATCTGTAACAAAACTTCAGCAGTACCCGAACCACCTACGCCACGCGAGGTCACGCGATACATGGTTTCGGTTGTAACCGGGGTGTCGGCATCGAGACCCTCATCGTCAACCGGCATTACCTGAAGCTCCTCGACAATGTAGCGCGGCTGCTCGGCGTAAATGCTGGTATTCAGATCTGAAGCCGCCTGCGAATTGGTGCCTGTCCAACGGTTGGTGTCGTCCCACAAAGGTGTGGTGCCCGGTGTGGCCGGAGTGAGGATCGGCAGAGTCGGGTCAATTCCCCCCAGGCCCGATAACCGTACCTCGGCCTCGCGCAAAGCGGCCTCGGCCGCCTGAAACGCCAATTGACGCTGGCCCATATTGCTGGTCATTTTTTCTTCAATGGTCGAGGTCTGCATGGTGGTAATGCCCAGCAGCGAAAGAATCACCAGAATCAGCAAACCGGCAATCAGCACCACACCACGTTGATTATTTAAGGGGGTCAGCATAAGCAATCCTTTTATTTAGTTGGCCCGGTTACGCAAGACAAAGGTCGATTTAAACACCCGCCGCATCCGCCGTTCATCCGGCGGGTCATACTCGGCCGCGCCGTCAGCATCCAGGTCATAGGTATTGGTATCGACCGCCGCCTTGCCGTCAATCGGCCCCTGCACCAGCAAACCAACCCGCACTGCAATTACCTGGTTCCAATCAGCTACCCCGGCAGCCGAAACATAACTATCGACCTGCCGATCGCTTGTGGTATCGACCCCATAACGCAGCTGCATGCGTTCAATGCCTTCAACAAGTTCCTCGGTTTGTCCGTACTGGGCGCGGTAGAGAGCGGGCACCCCGGCGGGGTTATTGCGGATCAGATAGCTGGTGGTTGATAACTTGACAATTTCCGAGCCAGGCGGAAAGGCCTGCCCCAGGTTCTTGGTCAAATTGCCGGGATAATCTGGATCACCAGGGGTCGGTGTGCCGCCGGCATTATGCACGACGTTACCATTGGCTTGCGTGTAATTTGTTACCTGAAAGACAGCTGTGTTGCGACAGTCGCTGATCATGACAATGTCATTGGTGTCGATCAAAGCAGTACTCGTACCATCGGTGACTTTTAAATCGGCCGAACTGTCCGGCATCGCCGTCTCAAGCAAAATCGGGTTGCCAGTCGCCACGCTGCGGATAGTAATAATATCACTGCCTTCGACCAGATCGGTTAGGGGTATAGCAGCGTCAAGGTTTGGGCTGTAATCAAGGGCATCAACCCCACTGGGCACAGTTGGCCCGGTGTAGTCAAAGCCCTGAAGGCCAACATTGAAATCGAACATAAAACTTGTATCGTTAAGCGTATTTACAATAGTACCAGCTTGATTAGAGCAGCCGGTATAGCCTGCCGTGCGCAGATTGCGACCAAGGATTTCCATGGCGAAGCGCGCGTTTTCTTGCAACCGGGCAAACTGCTCATTTTTGCGGTAGACCGTGGTGCTGCTGACAAACACCTGATAAACCCCACCCAGCAGAACCAGGCCAATAGCGAGAGCCACCAGCAGTTCAACCAGGGTCAGGCCTTGCTCGTGTTTCGACATTGTGGGCCGCTGTTTCATAGTTTACTCTCCACCACCACCGCGGGGGTCGCGTCGTCGGCATTGTTTGAAACCCACGAAACCGTGATGCGCACCAACCAGGTATCGGGATTGGAATCGGCATTTTCATCTATCGCCGTCACACTGATAGCCCCCTGGCCGCCAGGTAAGCCCGAATTGACATTCGTCGTCCCACCCAGCC
>JAACTI010000567.1 GCA_009993495.1 Deltaproteobacteria bacterium
CGATGCGGGAGATGCCGTTCAAGAATATGCCTGGCGGCTGATCAAAAAGCCTCTTGGTAGCCGCACCGTGGTGTTGAATCCAACGGCTTCCAGCTTTGATATCACCCTTGACCGGATCGGGTTGTATACCTTCGGGCTGACCGTCAAAGACAGCAAGGGTGCGGCCAGCTCCGAGGATACGGTATCGGTTGGTGCCTTTGCAGGCGGTTCATACTGCGGAGGTGAATCCTGTACCGAATGTCTGGATTCTGACCGGGATGGGATGTGTGATAGTGATGAGTCTATAGGAACGAAGGTCTCCCGGATGCGGATCTGGATGCAACGCTGGACGGCGAAGACCTGTGGAATGCCGATAATGACATCAACGCTGTAACCCTTGTGGATACGGACGGAGACGGGATTACGGATGGGCTCGATTTCTTCCCGGAAGATGATGAGGTTACGAGCTCCCACTTCATCACCGAAGATCATTCTCAGGTTTATCTCGAAGGCAAGGATGGGAGAAGCACAACGGTCCTGATCGGAAACACCAAAGGAAAGAACAAAAAAAATGGTCTGGATAGCGAACTGAGCGGGCAGGCCAATCTGAGCTATATCCGGGTCCTAAATTCTTCAGATCCCAAGCTGACAGGGGTTGATCTGCCGGACGGCGCCATGGTTCTGGAATACAATATCGAGTATAACCTGACCGCCTTTGAACCCGGCGCCACGGTGACCGTAACGATTAATGTCCCTGAAGGAATCTCGAATCCTTCGGTTTACAAAATTGTGGACGGCAAACTCCAGAAGATGGATGCCGATGTGGATATGGCCGGCAATAAAACGGTGATGTTTAAGGTGACCGACGGCGGCACGGGCGATGAAGACGGATCGGCCAATGGCATTATTGTAGATCCGGTGGTCATCGGTCAATCCGGAACTGGTGGCGACACGTCTGCGGGTGGCGGCGGAGGCGGCGGCGGAGGCGGCGGATGTGCCATCTCCGGATCGGGAAACAGCATGGATGCGGCGCTCTTCCTGTTGCCCCTGTTTGTCCTGTATGGCCTCCGCTGGGCAAGGAAAAGGGTAAGATAAGAACGGTTATG
>JAACTI010000150.1:0-208 GCA_009993495.1 Deltaproteobacteria bacterium
GACGAAATAGATCAGGCCATCGCTGAACGCCTTGCTGCGCGGCACAAAAAAGACTTTGCACGCAGCGATGAAATTCGCGACGAGCTAGAAGCCCGGGGCATAATGCTCCTCGACACCACCGCGGGAACCAGCTGGAAGCTGAAATAATGACCAACTGAGCCAAAATTCCCCTGACAGGGAAATTTTCACCATAACATCTACTCACAAT
>JAACTI010000150.1:606-5467 GCA_009993495.1 Deltaproteobacteria bacterium
CTCAGCTTCGCGTGAGCCACTGCTTTTTTCGGGTGAATTTTGGTAGGGGAGGGAAACGACCTCAGCAAAGGGTCGGACGCTTTACCCCAGGCTGAGATGCCGGGCAACCAAACGACTTTGCCGGAAAGTCTCTACCGAATAGAGCGCCAGCCCACACCAGATAAACACAAAACTGACAAGTTGGCTGAGAGTAAAGGGTTCCCGGTACAGAAAGACCGCCAGCGTGAAATGCAAGCTGGGCGTGAGATATTGCAAAAAGCCAATGGTCGCCAGGCGCAGGCGTCGCGCTGCACCGACGAAGAGCAGCAATGGAATCGCCGTTACCACCCCGGACAGGGGCAGAAGCAGATTCAAACGCCAGGATCCGGCCGCAAAAACCCCGAGATGTTGGGTCTCCAAAGCGAGCAAAAATCCCAGCGCCAAGGGTGCCAGCAGCAAGGTTTCGACACAGAGCCCAAGCATGGCATCGACCCTGGCAATTTTCCGCAGCAGACCGTAGGCGCCAAAGGACAGCGCCAGAGTCAGGGCAATCCAGGGAACGTGACCATGCTGAAAAATCAAAATCATCACCCCCAACAGGGCACAAAAGACGCTAACCAGCTGCCAAAGGCGCAAGCGTTCGCGCAAAAGAACAAAACCAAGGAGCACACTCACCAGGGGGGTCATAAAATACCCCAGACTCGACTGCAAAACTTCACCACGCTGGATGGCGACAAGAAAGACCAGCCAGTTGGTTGCAATCAACAGGGTCGAACAGCACAGAGTTAGCAAAATTGCACGATTCCGCATCACCTGCCACAAGGCCCCGAGTTTGCCCTTAGCTCCAACCAGAATCAGCAGAAAAATTGCCGACCAGAAGATCCGGTGACAAACAATTTCCAGAGGGGTTGCACCCGCCAGCGCTTTAAAAAATACCGGGAAGCACCCCCAGAGCGTATAGGCCGCTAAACCCAAATAAATCCCCCGGCGCGGGCTGAGGGCATCGCGAGGTGAAATGTTCAAACGCCGGCCTGATCGGCGGGCATAATTTTCCCGTCTGGGTGCACATAACGCACTTCACAGCGCAGATCAAAACCAATGTTCGCTGCGACCTGACGGCGAATCTGGGCGATGAGGGCCAGAACATCTGCTGAGCGCGCACCACCGGCATTGACGATAAAATTGGCATGCTGTCGCGAAACTTCGGCATTCCCAATGCGCAAGCCCTTGAGCCCGGCTTCTTCAATAATTTTACCTGGAGGGCCAACCGAAGCATGCATTTCACCAGTACTGAGAAACACCGAACCGCAGTTGGGACATTTGCGTGGGAATTTGTGCCGGCGCTCACGCAGGTCACAGACCATTTCTTGCCGGATGGCGTTCACCGTCCCGGCCGCACATTGCAGTTCGACCCGCACGATCACGCAGCCTCGACCCTGAAGGGCGCTGTGACGGTAGGAAAATTCACATTCGCTGCGATCTAAAACCCGGCGGCGGCCATCGCTGTCAACAACTTCGACTCGGCGCAGATTTTCACCGATACTGCGCCGGTGACTGCCGCCGTTCATCAACACCAAGCCTCCCAGAGTGCCGGGAATCCCGATACAATGCTCCAGCCCCGTCAACCCGGCCCGCATGGCCAAACGCGCCAGTTGCGGAACCCAAAGCCCGGCATCGGCCCGAATGAACAGACCATCAATCTCAATCCGCGAAAAACCAGAGCCGAGCTTCAAAACCACCCCCCGAAAACCTGCATCATCGAAAAGTAAATTCGTCCCCTGGCCGATCACCAGCAAAGGCAAGGGTTTATCGGCCAGAAACTCGATCAGGTTGACAATTTGTTCGACTCTGACCGGCTCAACCAAGACATCAGCCTTGCCCCCGATTTTCCAACTGCAATGAGCCGACAGGGGTTCATTCCAACGAATGGTCCCAATATCAAGGCGAGATAAATGATCCAAAATTTGCGCGGGGGATAAAGTCAAAACAAAAAATCCTTTTCAGCAGAACCAGCAGCGCTGAATGATAAGCCCCTCTACGGCCTGTTGCAAGGATTGACGTTGAAAAAGGGTTGCAACCATTCATCATGCAGAGCCCGAGGCCGCCATGGAACGGGTATCTGTCGCCCGGATGGCGACAGCTAAGCTCCAGGGAGGAATTCATACGGCCCGTGGAATGGCGGTCTCGGGCTCTATTTTTACGGAGCAGAAGACACAAAGGATTATCAACCCCGGAAGACCAGATTTCCCTTGTCTATGAAAAGCAAAAACCGCTAACCTGACAGCAGTTTTTTTTTAAAATCTGCTTCGCACTCCCCAGACGATGGGAATCGCTACCTTATGAATCTTCATTTGAAGCCAATTGGTATTTTGCACGCGCCCTTCAAGGAAAAATTTGCCGTGCCGCGCCAAGCGGGTCTGGTGATGAGCGTTGAAGCGCAGTTGGAACTTTTTGCGGAATTTTCTCAGGGTGAAACCCTGCGAGGATTGGAAGACTTCAGCCATATCTGGTTAATTTTTGCTTTTCATCAGAATCAAGAGCGCGGTTGGCACCCGACGGTGCGCCCACCCAGACTGGGCGGGAATCGCCGCGTGGGGGTTTTTGCCAGCCGTTCGCCCTTTCGACCCAACCCCCTGGGCCTGTCGGCGGTGGCCTTGACGCGCATAGAACCGCGCCCCAAAGGAGCTATTTTGCACCTGCGGGGGACAGATTTAGTTGATGGCACCCCGGTCTATGACATTAAACCCTACCTGCCTTACAGCGATGCCTTGCCCGACGCCCAGGGGGCGTTCGCGCCACAGCGCCCGGCACGGAGGGAGGTTTGCTTCAGCCCGACAGCCGAAATCGACCTTTTACACCACAAAGAACACTATCCACACCTGCGCCAACTGATCACAGATGTGCTGGCACTGGATCCGCGCCCGGCGTACAGAAGCAGACAACGCGACGAGCACAGTTATGCTGTCAGGATTTATGATCTTGAACTCAGGTGGGAAGTTCGGGGTGAGATCCTGTACGTCAGCAGAATCTCACCCTGGCGTGAAGAAGCAGAAGTCGTCAAAAATCAACGACAGTCGTCGTGCCACAGGCAGTAGGGCTGCTCACAGGAACGTGACACCCCGGTATTAAAACACGCCAGATTACCTTCCTGGGTTTGCAGGGTTCGGATCAATTCCGCCTTGCGCAG
Source organism: Deltaproteobacteria bacterium (assembly GCA_009993495.1). Lineage (GTDB taxonomy): Bacteria > Desulfobacterota > Desulfuromonadia > Desulfuromonadales > Geopsychrobacteraceae > Geopsychrobacter. The sequence continues at coordinate 3,773 of JAACTI010000150.1, forward strand.
GCGCCCGGGGTTGATGCCGCGATCTTTTGCCAGCTGTTTAATATCTGCCAGATTCATACTTTGCTCTCCCATTATTTAAAATTCAAACCAAACGACCCAAAACATAGTTGAGTATACCGCCACTCAGGTAATAAGCAACCTCATCTTCGGTGTCAATCCGACAAAGGACATCAATCGCAAGGGCTTCACCATTGAGACGTTCGATCCGCAGCTTCAGAGGCATCTTTGGTTGCAAAGATGCTGCAACTTCGAGGCTGAAGGTTTCTTCGCCATTGAGCCCCAGCGTTTCGGCATTCTGCCCGGCGCTGAATTGCAAGGGCAAGATCCCCATTCCGGCCAGGTTTGAACGGTGAATGCGTTCATAACTTTCAGCCAGCACCGCGCGCACCCCCAGCAATAATGTGCCCTTGGCTGCCCAGTCACGGCTGGAACCCGTGCCGTATTCCTTGCCCGCCACCACCACCAGGGGCATCTGCTCGGCAGCGTACTTCATCGCCACATCGTAAATGGGCAGGGGGGTTCTTTCCGGCGGATAATAGCTGAAACCACCTTCGGTACCCGGCACCATTTTATTGCGCAAGCGGATATTGGCAAAAGTGCCACGCACCATTACTTCATGATTGCCGCGCCTGGAGCCGTAAGAATTGAAGTCGGCTTCGACCACGCCATGCTGCTGCAAGTAACGCCCCGCCGGACTATCGGCCTTGATCGCCCCGGCCGGTGAAATATGATCGGTGGTAATTGAGTCCCCCAGTAAAGCCAGCAGACGCGCTTGTTCAAAACCATTGAACACTGGCTGCCCATCGGGAATGTGGAAAAAGTCGGGCCGCCGGATATAGGTCGATTTTTCATCCCAGGCATAGGTCTGGCCTTCCGGCACCGGCAATTGTTGCCAGCTTTCATCGCCATCGAAAACCACCGCGTATTCTTTGTGAAACATCTGGGCATCAACTTTTTGCACCATGGCGGCAACTTCGGCGTTAGTCGGCCAGAGATCTTTCAGATAAACCGGCTGGCCCGCCTGGTCGCTGCCCAGGGGTTCCCTGGTCAAATCGATACGGGTGGTTCCCGCCAGGGCAAAGGCCACTACCAGAGGCGGAGAAGCGAGCCAATTCGCCTTGGTTTGGGCATGGATACGCCCTTCAAAATTACGATTGCCCGAAAGCACGGCCCCAACCGTCAAGTCGCCTTCTTCAATCGCAGCGGCAACAGGGCCGGTTAATGGCCCCGAGTTACCAATACAGGTGGTACAACCGTAACCGACAACCTGGAACCCAAGCTCATCGAGATAAGGCTGTAAACCCGCCGCCGCCAGATAGTCAGTGACAACTTTAGATCCCGGGGCCAGAGAGGTTTTCACCCAGGGTTTTCGTTGCAGGCCTTTTTCTCTGGCTTTTTTGGCCAGCAATCCTGCCCCCATCATGACCGCCGGATTTGAGGTATTGGTGCAAGAGGTGATCGCCGCAATCACCACATCCCCATGGCTCAGAGTTGCCGCACTGTCGGCAATCGCGATCTGCTTATCCCTCTCTGCTGCGGGCAGAATTTTTTCGGTCTCTGCGCGCATATTTTCGAGCAGAACCCGATCCTGAGGACGCTTGGGCCCCGCCAGGCTCGGGCGGACACTAGCCAGATTCAAGGTCAAAATTTGACTGTATTCAGCCTCCTTGCCGGAATCCTGGTGCCAAAGCTGCT
>JAACTI010000568.1 GCA_009993495.1 Deltaproteobacteria bacterium
ACCCTACCGTCAGGCATAAAGATCACCCGACCAGCTAAGAAGGTCGTCACGTTCGCCCTAAGCCCCACAGTAAAGAAAAAAATCAACCCGCCACCAAAAGAAAAAGGCACCCTCTCAATATTTCACCAAAACCCATACCCTCTTGGACAGAACCCCTTAACTGGGTTTTACGATCCATTACTCCCCAAGCCCTAAACACTGCAGGGCGTGAAATTCTGCAAAACAAGCAGAGCCTAAAAGCGGCCAGCAACCTCTTGGAAAGAATCCCTTAACCGGGTTTTACGTTCCATTACTCCCCAAACCTCAGTTTCTTGTTGCTAAATATATCAATAATTGATATATTTATTCATGACTTGGGAAATCAAATTATTAAACACCGCAAAGAAAGGTTTTAAAAATCTTCCAGCATCGACCTTGGAATCATTACAGCTTTTACTTTTTGAGCTGGAAATACTTGGTCCGGTTCGTGGTAATTGGGCAAATTATGGGAAACTTTCTAACAATGTTCATCACTGCCATCTGCATAAGGGGCGACCCACCTATGTAGCGGTTTGGAAAGTTTTCAAACAAAGGAAAGTAATCGAGGTGTTATATGTTGGAACTCATGAAAAAGCCCACTACAACCAAATGCGTTGAAGTAACCTATCGGGTTCCGGTAAAGAACCTTGAGAAAGTAAAAAAACTCTTGGCAACTTTGGGTGCTGAGGAGTTTTCTACTGCGGTGTCTTGGCGGGATATCTTTCCCAATTTTCACCCAACGGTTGCCCTTCGTGGTGCTAGGAAAAAAGAAGGGCTGACTCAAAAGCAATTGGCCGACCTTCTTCAAATATCGCAAATCCACATTTCTCAAATGGAGCATGGAAAGCGGCCAATAGGCAAGAAGATGGCTCACCGTCTTTCTAAGGTATTAAATGTTGATTACCGGGCTTTTCTCTAAAACGAGGCCTGGAGTGCAATAGAACCATCACAGGGTATCAGCCAAAATCGGATCGGCTGGCTCCGATGGTTTACAAGCTGCTGGACGAGGGACGATCATACAGATGTATTGCTGGGGAAATAAACATAAGCAAGACGACTGTAATGGAAATTGCTAAAAGAAAAAAAGCCGGGAAACACTTGAAATTATCAGCGTTTCAGAAATCAGATTGCGGTTTTGGCACGAATGTTGGGTTTAGTGCCTATATCCCAAAATTACACGATTCTGGCTGATCCCCTGATTACCCCGACTCATCCGGTGGCAACGCTGAACAAAAAACTACCACAGGAACAAAGCGGTTTCGCGCCGGATG
>JAACTI010000151.1 GCA_009993495.1 Deltaproteobacteria bacterium
CAGCAGAAAATTGAGCTGTGCCGTATCGTTCCACGGCAGATGGGTGCCGTCGTTGCCGTGATAGATGTAACGAATCTGACCGCTGTGCCGATCGCGCCGCCGGAAAACCACCGCCGCCTCAGTGTGATCAAAGTAGCCATCTTCAATTTGCAGGCTCATGGCACTGTCGCCACTGAGATCTATGCCGTTATATTGATAACCTGGGTAGGGAGGCCGGTCGGTTTGAATGAACCAATCGGGGTGCCGGCGCATCCACTGGCTGTCGATGCCGGTGTGATTGGTGACCACGTCGCACGCCAGATGAATGCCGCGGGCACGGCAGCGCTGATTCAAGTTATCCAGGGCTTCTTCACCGCCGAGTTCATCGGCAACCCGGTAATCATAAATCGCGTAGGCCGAGGCGCTGACATGACGATTGCCGTGCAGATGTTTGATGCGGCGTGAGGCATCGGAACGTTGCCAGATACCAATAAGCCACAAGCCGGTGAAACCGAAGTCGCGCAGACGGTCAAGTTCTTCATCGGGGATTTGATCGAGCTGGTGGATGTCACGCTGATAGCGCCGTGCAAGCTGATCCAGCCAGACAAAAACCGCCTTAGCCAGCAGCACCGTGCGCGGCATCCAGTCGCGATCGGTGGTGAAATTGGCAATTTCTTCTGTAGCGTAAAAACCGGGTTCACTGAGGATCGGTTCGCCGGGGGGGCCGGGTGGGGCCAGTTCACGCGCATACAGCAACAGGGCACTGTCAAATTGATCGAGCAATTCCGGCGGCAAAAAATCTCCCCAGGTAACGCGCAGGTAACGCACCTGATCGACCAGGCTGTCGGGGTGGCGTAGCAGGGGTTCACGCAGCAGACTCAAGAGGCTGCGGCGGCCGAAATCCGGGCTGTCAAGGGCTTGATCCAGCTCGGCCAGCAGCGGTTCCAGTGGCTGACGAGCCGCCAGTTGTTCATACTCGGATTGAAACAGGGTTCGACCGTCACGCAGGGCGCGATTGTTGTGGTGCAAAACCAGCAGGCAAAGTTCAACCTGAAAAAAAATCTGCCAGTCCAGGGGGGCGGTCTCTTGCTGTTTTGTCAGTTCAGCACGTATGCGGGGAACGGGCGGAAAAAATTGTGGCAGGGTTGCCAACAGCGGCTTGGCCAGGGGACCGGGGTGCTGGTGCAAAAAACGCCGGCCCAGCAGGCTGAGCATCTGGTTGAGCAGCCCCCAAAGTTGCAGTTCGCTTGCGCTCAGGGGGTGATGACAGCTGCGGCGCAGATGGTCGGCGACCTGCTGGCGAACACGAAAAATCTGCCGGGCGTCGGCAAGATTGAGCTGTTGTTCCAGGTCGAGGCTTTGCCACAAACTTTGTCCGCATTGAAACCCGAGGGGATAAATACGAGCTCTGCTGAATTGCGTCATAGTGCCTTTCAATGTCAAGGCCGGAGAGTGATCTCAGCGCCGCGCAAAAAACTGGCGGCCTCTTCCGGCGAGGTCGGATTCATGTGGAAACCGGTTCCCCATTCAAAACCGGCCATTTTGGTCAGTTTGGGGGCCAGTTCAATATACCAGTGATAATCGAAGGGCAGGCTGCCCCAGTATTCGGGCCGTCCCTTGCGCAGGTGCATGGGCGGTGCGGTGTGCAAAATAAAACTAAAAGGTGGGTCGCGCAGGGTCGAACGCAGGCGCTTGAGGGTGTCGCTCATGGCCTCACCCAAAGCCAGTAACTGCTGATCGGTCTGAGCGGTAAAATCGTGGCCATGGTGCAGGGGTGTAATGCGCAATTCAAAGGGAAAGCTTGACGCATAGGGGGCGTAAACCAGAAAATTGCCATCATCACGCACCACCCGCACTTTTTCCTGGCGTTCCTGCATCATGAGATCACAGATCAGGCAGCGTTCCTTGTGGCCGAAATAATCACGGCAGATAGACAGTTCGGTCGTGATCATCGGCGGTACCAGAGGAACCGCGATGAGTTGCGAGTGGGAGTGGGGCATATTAATGGCCGCTTCTATGCCATGATTTTTGAAGGCAAAAAGGTAACGGAAGCGGGCGTCGTTGCGCAGATCAATCATGCGGGCGCGAAAGGCTTTGAAAACCTCGGCAATTTCGCTGCCGGTCAGATCAGCCATGTCGCGTTCGTGATCGGGATGCTCAATGATAATTTCATGGGCGCCAATGCCATTCATGCGGTCATAAAGTCCATGGGCCCGGCTGTCAATCTCGCCTTCGATTTTCAGTACCGGAAATTTGTTCGGAATCACCCGAACCTGCCAGCCTGGCTGATTCGAACCGCTACCAGTGTGGCGCAGGGCGTAGACTTCAGGTGGCGTCTTCTGTTCTTTCCCCGGACAAAAGGGGCAGACAGTCACCGGCAAGCGCTCGCGCGGGGTGAGAAATTCTTGAGGGCGGCGACCGCGACCGGTGGTGATAATGGCCCAGTTTGATTTGAGTGGATCCCAGCGTAATTCAGACATGGTTTTCCCTTTATCCCGGAAACATAAACGTTCAACTGCGTCGTAACAGAGTCGCAGACCCCCATTCCACGGGCCACATGAATCCATCCCCGGAACATTGCCTGCTGAAGCGTCGCGGGGCCATATTAAATAAGCCAGTTTTCCGCCACTAAGGCCGCGCCGCGATAAAAAAGCGGGGCATCGCCTTCGGCTGGCCAGCGACCATTCGGGCGCTGGTTTTTCTCGCAACGACAGAATACACGTAGTTCAGCGCCGGGTTGAAGTTTTAACAGTTTCAGCGTGACAGCCATTTCGAGAATCTCGTCGGCAACCACCTGCCCGCGCCCAAGACGCTTGTTTTGCAGGTAAACTTCAAGGATATTTTTTGCGGGCCGCCAGGTCAGAAACAGAATTTGCTGCGCATAAAGACAAATTTGAAATTGGCCGTCATCACCACAAAGGCTGCGCAGCAATTCGACTTCATCAATTCGCACATAAAGATTTTTTTCATCGTAGCCGTAATAGAGTTTTTGTAGCCCCTGCACGGCTGTTTGCATGGCACCGACCGCCGACAAATCAATTTCGCCGGCCGCCAGCCAGTCGAAATAATCACCGCGCTTGCCATTAATATGCGGGGTAAAGAGTTCCTGGGGTTCACGGGCCATAATCTGGCGATGCCTGGGTTTGATCGCATGCCGCAGGATGTCGGGTGCGGTTCGTTGACCCAGATGGTAAATGCCTTCGAGATGGCTGCGGAACAGTTGATCAAAAATTGCCGCCTGGGTGGTCTGGTGTTCGTCACCAAACCACCAGAACCAGTCGCTGCCTTCGGCACGTAACAGTTCACGCACCTGTTCGTCGGGGGGAGTGCCGGGATTTTCGAGCAGTCTGTCGATCTGGCGGTCGAAACAGTCGCGTCGGGCGCTGGTGAGCAGTTCCCAGGCGCGATTTTCTTCCGGATGGCCGATCCAGGTGGTAAAATCGCTGCGAATCCAGGAACCGGCGGCTAGATGCTCCAGGGGTTGAGGCTGGCTGGTGGCGACCGTTTGGCCGATGGTGCAGAGCTCAAGGTCGGGATGTGCGACCAGGCATTGGTAGAGCTGAGACAAAAAAGGATAACCATTGTCGGGGTAACGCTCCCAGCAATTTTCACCATCCAGAATAATGGCCACCGCCGCATCGTCTGGGCACCGCGCGGCAATGCCGAGAAGCCGCGCCATGATATCATTCACCGCATCAGCCGCATTCCAGTCGGCATAGAGAAAACCAATGCGATCGGAAATTTCTCGGTCACGAAAGACCAGGGGCAGCCCCGCATAGCTGTAAACCCGATAAAGTCGGTCATGGGTTCCGGCACCCAGGCTACGTTGCAGAATCCCTTCATCACTGGCGGCCCAGTTTGCTCCTTCAGCGGCCAGCAGGCGGATCGCCTCTTCGCTGACGGCCCCTTCAGCCGGCCAGTAACCACGCGAACGCGCGCCAAGGAGCAGTTCCGCCACCCGTTGGGCTTCACGCACCTGCAAGCGCGCATCATTCGGCTGTTTGAAATCACTCAAGGGCAGACTCAGTTCCGGGCTGGGCTCGCGCGCGCGCTGCAAGTCACACAGCAAGGGTAAAATAGGGTGGGCATAGGGGGTCAGGGAAATTTCAATCTGGCCGGAGGCCTCAAGTTCGGCATGGCGGGGGAGAATGCGGGCAACCTCGGCGTGACAAAGAGCAAAGAGCTGCAATTTATCGGCTTCGCTGAAGTTTTCACCACGCTTGAGGAGCAGGTTGAGCAGGGGCTCGCGTTGTCGCAGGTGGTACCCGGTCCAGCTCAAAATGAAAAAAACCTGCAAGTCGCGCAGCTCCTGGGCTGAAAAGCTATCTACCGTCGTCGCCGGCTGCGGGCCGCGCTTCTGACGCAACTGACGAAAACGCATATAGGGCAGCAGATGACGTTGTTCATTGACGGAAAAAAAATGTTCGAGCACAAAAATCCGTTCGTTGCGCTCCAGCTCTTCAGCCGGACGCTGGGCGAGTTCGAGCCAGCTGTCGGCATCTTGGTTATGCCGATAACGATCAAGCTGCTCGAGGAGGGTCGGTACCAGATTGATGGTCACCGGCGCCGCGCACGCAACCGCGGTTTCAAGCATTTCGCCGTAATCTTTCAACGCGTGCAGCCAGGTCCAGGGCAACAGGGTGCGCCCGCTGAGGGGATCGCGGTAATCTGGTTGATGCATATGCCACAAAATTGAAACTTTTAACTTATTCTTACTCATGCCTGTTGCTGTTCTTTCTTTGACAGGTTCATGACCTGTGGGTGATCGGGGTAGAAGGTTACGGCCAGGTTCTTGGCCATCATTTTTTGGCCGCCTTTGCCGCCAGCAAGCGGGCAACCTGATCTTTGAGTTCGGTGAGATCCGAACTTTTTACGACATAGGCATCGGCCAGCCAGGAGGAAAAATCGTCTTTGTAACTGTCGTAGGCGCTGCACAGAATCACCGGTAGATCCTTGTGCG
>JAACTI010000152.1 GCA_009993495.1 Deltaproteobacteria bacterium
AGACGTTTCGCGAGCAAAGGGCACAGCTGGTTAACATTGCCGGCCCCGAGGGTAATGACCATATCGCCGGATTGAACTTCGTCACCAAGATAAGCGGCGGCCTCTTCCAGACTGGCGCAATAGCTGACATCCTGGTGGCCGTGCTCGCGAATCCCTACCGCCAGCAGCTGGGCATCGACGTCCTCAAGGGGCGCTTCACCGGCCGCATAGATGGGCGTAACCACCAGCTTGTCAGCCTGATAAAATGCCGTCAAAAAATCATCGAACAGGGCCTTGGTCCGACTGTACCTATGGGGTTGAAAAACCGCGACGACCCTCTTTTTCCAACCCGATTTCGCGGCCGCCAGGGTCGCACGAATTTCAGCCGGATGATGGCCGTAATCATCGATGATCATCACCCCGGCGACGTCAGCACGCAGTTGAAAGCGTCGCTGTACCCCCGTAAAATTGCGGAAACCGCCGACAATGGTGCGAAAGGGCACGCCTAATTCCAGGGCCACGGCGACCACCGCCAGAGCGTTGAGAACATTGTGCCGCCCCGGCATTTTGAAGGCGATACGCCCGAGTTCCTGGCCCTGAAAGTGGGCGAGAAAGCTGGTTCGACCCTGACTCATACGTATTTCGGTGGCACGACAATCGGCCTGGCTGTTCAAACCATAGGTCAGATAACGTTTTTTGACTTGAGGCAAAATATCCTGAATCTGAGGGTCATCAAGGCAAAGGACCGCGCGACCAAAAAAAGGCACCTTGTTGATGAACTGGACAAAGATCTGTCGGATCTCCTCTATTCCGGAATAGTAATCAAGATGATCAGCGTCAATATTTGTGACGACAGCAATGGTTGGGGCCAGGTGCATGAAACTGCCGTCAGATTCATCGGCTTCGGCCACCAGAAATTTACCGCGACCCAGTTTGGCGTTGCTCCCCAGGGCATCGAGTTTGCCGCCAATTACCGCGGTCGGGTCAATGCCGGCATGGGTCAAAACCATGGCCAACATGCTGGTGGTGGTGGTTTTACCGTGGGTACCGGCAACAGCAATGCCGTATTTCATGCGCATGAGTTCGGCCAGCATCTCAGCGCGCGGAATTACCGCAATATGTGCCAGCTGCGCAGCGACCACCTCTGGGTTGTCGGCCTTGACCGCGGTCGAAGTCACAACCACATCAACGCCGGCGACGTAGGCAGCATCATGTCCAATATGAATTTCGCCGCCCAATTCTGCCAGGCGTTTGACGGTATCCGATTCCTTCACATCGGAGCCTGACACGGCATAGCCTTGATTAAGCAAGAGTTCGGCAATGCCGCTCATGCCAATGCCGCCAATGCCGACGAAATGTATTTTGCGAATCCGTCCGTACATAAGGGTTGTCAGTGTCCTTTCGCCAATTGTCGGCAGACGGCTACCACCCGCTGAGCGGCATCAGGTTGTCCCAGTTTTCGGGCAGCGGCGGCCATCTGTTCAAGCTGTGCCGGGTTGTGCCACAATTTGAGAATGGCCTCTGCCAGTCGCGCCGGAGTTAATTTGGCTTCGGGCAGCATCTGCGCCGCTTGCTGATTTTCGAGGGCCAGGGCATTGGCCGTCTGGTGATCGGCCGCCGCATGTGGATAGGGCACCAACAGCGCCGGTCGACCGCAGACGCACAATTCCGCCAAGGTCGTGGCGCCAGCGCGGCAGATGACCAGGCGCGCTTCATTGTAGGCCGTCGACATATCCTCGATAAAAGGCACAACCCGCACCCTTTTATCCTGCTGTTGTGCATAAGCCTGGCGTACCTCTTCCAAGTCATCGCTGCCAGTCTGGTGCACCAGTTCGGCCGTCAGCCCCTCCTTGCGCAATAAAGGCAGGGTTTCCATCAGCAAATGATTGATGGCTCGTGCGCCGCGACTGCCGCCAAAAACCAGCAGGCTACCGGCTGGCGGCACAAGAGGACTGATCTGATTCATTCCCCGTCGCAGGGGATTGCCAGTCAGCACCAGCTTGGCCTGGGGCAGGCGTGCACCGCTGCCGGGGATGGAAAGACAAATGCGTGTGGCCAACCGTGCCAGCAGACGATTACTTAAGCCCGGACAGGCATTCTGTTCATGAATCACACAGGGGATACCCCGAAGACCGGCGGCCAAGAGCACCGGGAAGGAGGCATAGCCGCCAACGCCGACCACCACATCGGGCGCAAACTTTGACAGAATCCGCCATGACTGGCCCAAGCTGCGGCCCAGCTTGGGCAGCGCCTGCAACAGCCCGCAAATACCGCGCCCGACGACGCCACTGATATCAATGAGCTCCAAAGCAAAACCGAGGCGCGGCAACTGACGCGCCTCAAGCCCCCTGGCGGTGCCGACAAACTGCACCACCGCCGCATCATCTTCGGCCAGCAATTGCTCGGCAATCGCCACCGCCGGAAATAAATGGCCACCGGTGCCGCCACCGGCCAGCAGCATCCTCATCGCAAGGCCTCCGTGCGACTCGAAATATTCAACAGAATGCCCACCGCGACCAGGCTTGCGACCAAGCTGGTTCCGCCATAACTGATAAAGGGCAGGGCCAAGCCCTTGGTGGGCAAGAGCCCCAGGCAGACAGCCATATTGACAAAGGCCTCCAGGCCTATGAGCAAAGACAACCCGAAAGCCAGATAGCGCGCAAAACTGTCTTCGGTCTGTAAGGCAATGCGCATCCCGCGCAAAACCAGCATCAGAAAGAGCGCGGCCACCACCACCACCCCCAGCAGCCCCAGTTCTTCTCCTATGACGGAAAAAATAAAGTCGGTATGCGCTTCGGGCAGATAAAACAGCTTCTGCTCGCCAACACCCAGCCCTTTGCCGAGGGAGCCGCCACTGCCGAAAGCCACCAGACTTTGTATAATCTGGAATCCGCTGCCATAGGGATCGTCCCAGGGGTTCAAAAAAGCCAGAATCCGCTTGCGGCGATAATCAAAATTCATGACCAAAAAGTAGACGACCGGAAGTGCCGCCAGGATCAGGGGCAGAATAAAGCGCCAGCGCACCCCGGCGAGCAAGAGCATACACAGGGAAACCCCGGCGATAATGATGGCACTGCCCAGGTCAGGCTGCTTGAGCAGTAAACCCAGAATAACCCCCAGCACCAGCAAGTAAGGCAGCACCCCGAGTTTGAAGCTGTAAATCTTGGCTTTTTTGCGGGTCAGGGAACTGGCGAGATACAAGACCACCCCCAGCTTAACAAATTCGGCCGGCTGCACCGTGACCCCCGGCAGCCGCAGCCAACGCACGGCTCCCCCGGCTTTGATGCTGAGGGAAGGGACAAACAGCAGCAGCAGCAGGCCAATGCCCAGAACCAGCAGTGGAATGGCAAGCTTGCGCCAGATTTCATAATCGACATACATCACCAGCGTCATCAGCAGCAGCCCGAAAACAGCAAATTGACCCTGCTTTTTCAAGAAGTAAAAAGCATCGCTATAGCGGTCATCCGCCATCACACAAGAGGATGAAAAAACCATCACCACCCCCAGGCAGGTCAGTGACAAGGTTACCAGCAATAAACTCTTGTCGAAGTTGCGGCGCAGGGTCACGATGGCACCTCCAACCGCTGAATCTGAGCTTTAAAATCGTCGCCGCGCGCGGCATAATTGGGATACATATCAAAGCTCGAACAGGCCGGCGACAGGAGCACCGCGCCACCAACCGGGGTTTTGCGCGCCGCCAGCGCGACAGCTGCGGCCATATCCGCCACCCGCTGGGTCGGACAAGAAGCACCAAGTTTTTGCTCCATGAGCTCGGCGGCTGCTCCCATTAACAGCAGGCAAACCACCTTCTGCCGCAGCAGCTCGCGCAGGGGGGCATAATCGCCGCCCTTGTCAACTCCGCCGGCAATCAAAGTGACCGGGGCCGACAAACCGGCGAGGCTTTTGACCACACTCGCGACATTCGTGCCCTTGGAATCGTCGAACCAGCGCAGCTTGCCATAGTTTGACACCAGCTGCATCCGGTGGGGCAGGCCCTTAAAAGCGCAGATTTTCTGCCATGCCAGTTGCGGTGAAATTCCCATGACCAAAGGCGGTATCAATGCGGCCATGGCGTTTTCGATATTATGTTCCCCCTGAATCTGCAGCCGGGCGAGAGGGAAAAAACTTTCCGTGCCCTGCCAGCGCCACACCAGTTGATCGCCCTGACGTCCCATCCCTTCATCGCGCAGCCGTGCAGCAGAAAACCAGATTTTTTGCAGCGCGCTAGGCAGCGCCAGCGCAATTGAGCGGGGATCTTCCGCATTAAGAATTGCGTACTGCTGCGCGCCCATTTTGCAAAAAATTTTCTCTTTGGCACGTACGTAGGCGCTGAAATCGGCATAACGGTCGAGATGATCTTCGCTTAAATTCAGCAGCAAGGCGAATTTAGGCGAAAAGCTTTCGACAGTTTCCAGCTGGAAAGAGGAGAGTTCAACCACCAGACTGTCCCAGTTGTGCCCGCAGGCGCTGATCAAAGGTGTACCCAGATTGCCGCCGACAAAGCAGTTGTGCCCGGCTCCACGTAAAATTTCACCAATTAAACTGGTGGTGGTCGATTTGCCGTTGGTGCCGGTCACCGCAATCAGCGGTGCGCTTAATTCACGGGCGGCAATTTCAATTTCACCCAGCACCGGCACCCCGGCCGCCAGGGCCGCCTGCACCGGCTCAAGACTTAAAGGTATCCCAGGGCTGAGGGCAATCAGATCAGCTTGAACAAAGCTTTCGCGCTTATGACCGCCTAATTCAAAGTGAAGATTATCCCGTTGCAGTGGCTCCAGTCCCGAAAGGGCACTGGCTTCGCGGCTGTCGGTTAAACACACCTGCGCGCCACGTGCACAGAAAAAAAGCGCCAGGGCCTGACCGGTAAGGCCCGCACCTGCGATGACAATTTTTTTCCCGTAATAATCCATAGTCAGCGCAACTTCAAGGTTGAAAGACTGA
>JAACTI010000153.1 GCA_009993495.1 Deltaproteobacteria bacterium
AATAACGCAGTAGCAGCATGGTCGCAATGCCGAGGAGAAAAACCAGAAAGATCCCCTGAACCCAGAAAAGCACCAGGGCCGCAATGATCAGAGTCGCGGTGCCACGCAAAAATTCGGGCTGCCCGACATTCTCGACAAAGGCGCTGCCGGTGCCACCCTCGGTTCGCACATAGGGGGCGTAACAGGCCAGACTGAGCTGCATCCAGCGCCCGGCGGTGGGCATGAAGATCAGCGCTGCATTCTTGTAGTCGAGGGGGACATGATAAAGGCTCAGGTACTTGAGGAGCAGCACCATCACCAGGCCGACCACTCCCATGGCCCCGACCCGGCTGTCCTTCATAATCGCGAGGATCGCGGCCCGATCCTTGCCCCCGGCCAGACCGTCGAACAGATCGGCGAGACCATCCAGATGCAGGGCACCGGTCACCCCAATCAACAGCAGCACCAAAAGACAGTCAAGCACCGCCCGCGGAATCAGTCCTTGCAGCAACCAGTTGACGACACAGAGGCCCAGACCCAACAGCAGGCCAACCGCAGGAAAAAGCCCCATGCTGCGCCCGAGCATTTGAGGTGTCGCCTGGATATCACGCCCGACCGGCAGCAGGGTCAGAAACGAGACAGCCAGACGAAAGTCATCCCAACGCTCTTTCATTCCACCACCCCTTCCGAAACTCCGGCAGCGTCAAAGGTCAGAACCTCGCGCAGAACCCGCAGGCCGGCTTCCATCAATGTCATGGCCAGGGCCGCGCCTGTCCCTTCGCCCAGGCGCAAACCCAGATCGAGCAGGGGTTCTTGTCCCATGCGGTGCAACAGGTGCTGATGACCGATTTCCACCGATTGGTGAGCGGCGAAAACATAATCACGGACATGGGGATGCAACTCGGTGGCGATCAGGGCGGCGGCGGTGGAGATAAAGCCATCCACCATCACCGGCAGACCTTCGGCGGCACATCCCAGCACCAGGCCGGCAATGCCACCGATTTCAAAACCACCGACCTTGGCCAGCACCTCAACGGGGTCCTGCGGGTCGGGGGCATTGACCGCCAGGGCCCGGCGGATAACCTCAATCTTGTGGGCCAGGGCCGCATCATCAATGCCGGTGCCGCGATGGGTCACCTGCGCGGCATCGAGGCCGGTGAAAACCGCCGCAATCGCTGCTGAAGGAGTGGTATTGGCAATGCCCATGTCTCCCGTCCCCAGCAAATCAACCCCCTCCGCCCGGGCTTGAGCCGCCAATTGGACGCCGGCCTGCAAGGCTCTGAGGGCTTCATCTCGCGTCATAGCCGGGCCGGTCGCAATATTGGCCGTCCCCGGTGCAATTTTGCAGTCGATGAGTCCCTTCAAACGCCCGAAGTCATGGTTAACCCCCATATCAACCACGCAGACCTCGGCTCCGGCATGCCGCGCCAGGGCATTAACGGCTGCTCCGCCATCGATGAAGTTGTACACCATCTGCGGCGTCACTTCAGCCGGAAAGGCGCTGACTCCTTCGGCGGCCACGCCGTGGTCTCCGGCAAAGGTGTAAATGCGCTTACGCCGAATATCCACCCGGCCACTCAGGGCCACATAGCGGCGGCTTAATTCTTCGAGGCGCCCCAGCGATCCCGGCGGCTTGGCCTGACGATCGATGCGCTGCTGAATTTGCGCAAGAGCGTCGGCATCGACGGGGCGAATCCGGTTCAAAACGGATTGCAAATTAAATTGAGACATGAACTGACTCCTGAAAGTTCGGTGTAAGTTAATGACAAGTGTTCAGCACTCGCGCGCAATTTTCGTGGCTGAAAGCCGCTCCCACAAAAACGTGCGGAACAGTTATGCCCTTTCGCTCTGTTTCTGCGATGCTCAAGGGTCTCTGCGTTAAAATGGAAGAGAATTCTGTATTTTGCTGAATAATTCCATCGAAACTCTACTTCAAGCGCAACGGCAGTCCGGCAACAACCAGCCAGGCATCATCGGCGGCGGCGGCCAGGCGCTGATTGACAATCCCTGCCAGGTCACGGAAATTTCGTGCCAGGCGATTTTCGGGCACAACACTGCTTCCCAGTTCGTTACTGACCAGGTAAAGGGGTTCGTTGAGTTGCCAGGCCATTTCGATAAAGCGATCCACTTCGGCCAGCACCGGGTTCTGTTTTTCACCAAAATGAAAATAGAGATTGGTGATCCACAGGGTTACGCAATCCAGCAGCACGGCAGACTGGCCCGTAAGCGCATCAGGAAGGCGATCGGCCAGCCATAAGGGTTCTTCCAGTAGATGCCAGCGCTCACCACGCGCCTGCTGATGCTGTCGTACCCGCTGGAGCATTTCATCGTCTTCAACTTCAGCCGGAGCCAGGTAAAGCAGGTCGCCCGGGTGCTCTTCACAGCACTGCTGGGCAAAACAACTTTTGCCGCTACGGGCACCACCGGTGATAAAGATCATGTGTCCCATAACCTGGTCCTCTCTCAGTATTCAATGCCTTTGCGGGCGCAAATCCCTCGGGTGTAAGGATGGGCAACCGGCTCCATCCGCGTCACCAGATCGGCCAGCGCTATAAGCTCGTCGGGGGCATGGCGCCCGGTCAGCACCAGCTCGGTGGTTGGCGGACGCTGGGCGACCAGCGTCAGGGCATGATCCAGGCTGATAAAACCACTGTGCACCAAACCATTGAATTCATCCAGCACCACCAGATCATAAGCGTCGCTAAGCGCCAGACGTGCTTGCGCCAAAGTCTTTTGAACGTCAGCCTGCAAGGCCAAGCGGTCGGCGGCGTCAACAATTCCGCCCCGGGTTGACTCGACAACCTCGACGCCCAGCTTTTTCAACAAAGGCACTTCGCCGGCACTTTCCGGGGTTTTGAGAAAACGCACCAACAAAACCTTCCAGCCGTGCCCCAGCGCTCGCAACATCAAACCGCTGGCTGCCGTGGTTTTGCCTTTGCCGTTGCCGGTATAAATCTGAACCAACCCTTGTGTCATAAGTGCCCTTAAAACAAAACCCCGCAGCCACAGGGCGACGGGGTTTTCCAGGCAGGAAACTCCGGCCCTCTCCCACGAAAGGCTCAGTGTTGCAGATTCGGGCAGGTCTCCTGACTTGTGGTCTGCTGACTGACCGGCCCCTCCCGCTCTGACTCAGAGCCGGGGTTTGCCGGTGTTCATAACCACTTACAGTTGCGGGGCAGCGAGGGATTTTCACCCTCTTCCCTATTCTCCCGGCCATTTTCAATCATGGACAGGCACCTGAATCTTTCTGATAAATTTGCTATTCGTGTTCTAGCAGAGGACCGGTTGAATTGCAATCGACTTCGCTGTCTGGGTTCTCATTGGCCAGAACGGCTTCGATCCGCTCCCAGACATCCTCAAGCCCTTCACGGGTCTGAGCGGAAAAAAGGCAGAAAGCCTCTTTATCCAATCCGCAGGTGTCGACGATTTGTTTGAGATGACGCTCGCGCTGACCGCGAGGTAATTTGTCTATTTTGGTCACCACCAGAATTGTCGGCACGCCAAACTCTTCCAGCCAGTCGAGCATCTGAAGATCTTCGGCCCCCGGAACCCGGCGGATATCCAGAATTAAGACCACCCCGCGCAGATTTTCACGCACTTCCATATAAGTACGTATCATCGGCCCCCACTGCTTTTTCACTTCCAGCGGCACCTTGGCAAAGCCGTAACCCGGCAAATCGACCAGGGAAAAGCACCCGTTAAGAGCAAAAAAATTGATCAATTGCGTCCGTCCCGGTGTCGACGAAGTCCGCACCAGATGTTTGCGATTCACCAACACATTGATCAACGAACTTTTGCCCACATTACTGCGCCCGGCAAAAGCCACTTCGGGCAAGAGACTGTCCGGATAATTCGCCGGACGCGTGGCGCTTTTCACAAATTCGGCAGAAATAATTTTCACAGCAACTCCATGGCAGCAGGGTTTGACAGCCGCACCTTAGCCGATTCGAACCATAACTGGCAACCGCCGATCTGGATTTGCCAGGAAGGCTTCAGTTACGCTGTTGGCAAGCCCTTGACAGAAAGAGGCGTGCGGCATAATTTGATATCAACTTGACTGCAAATAACGGCATTAAAGGGAGGCCGGAATGGGTTCAATTTCATTGCGCGGGATAGATGAGGAATTGGCAGCCAGCCTCAAACAGCAGGCGGCCGAGGCTGGCAAAAGTATCAATCAGTTCGTACTCGATATGCTCAGACAACAGGCGGGGCTGTCCAAAAAGAAACTTTATACCGCAACTCATCATGACCTCGACAGGCTTTTCGGCCAATGGAGTGATGACGAATTTCACAGCATTCAGGATAAAATCGACACCGAGCGCCGCATCGATTCCGAGCTGTGGAAATGAACAGAATCCTGATCGACACCAATATTTATTCCAACGCTCTTCGAGGGCAGGTCGATGTTGTGGCGGTGTTGCGCCAGGTTGCCCATATTGGCATCAGTGCAATTTCAATCGGAGAGCTTATCTCGGGATTTCAAGGCGGCAGCAAAGAACAAAAAAATCGCCGTGAACTGGCGCTTTTTCTTGATTCACCCCGCGTTCAACTCTACAGTATCGATAATGAAACCGCAGAATTTTACAGCACCATTCTCAATCAGTTACGTCAAAACGGCACCCCGATCCCCACCAACGACATCTGGATTGCAGCGACTGCGTTTCAGCATGGCTTACCGCTTTATACTCTGGCCAATCATTTTTCACTCGTCGCAAATTTGCCCCGCCGGTAGTGGCAGGCCAGGACTTTTTCCTGAAATCCGTATTTTATTCGGCTTCGGTGGGAACAGTGACCCGTTGCCAGTGTCAGTCGGTCCACTTTGAGTCTACGACCTGGCGTTCACTGCTGAGTTGGGCGGCGATTTTATGTTGCGTGTTTGAGTAGATACCCATTGAAAAAACCGTCCTTTCAAATGTCCGCAACCGAGGATCAAAAGGCCA
>JAACTI010000133.1 GCA_009993495.1 Deltaproteobacteria bacterium
ATTTAGAGATTGGCTTAAGGGGATTACTATGCGCAATTGTTAACTGTTTGGGGCAACTCAGTCCTTAAACTCATATTTTGCCGCCATGTCGTACCATAAGGGCTGGCCCCCGCATTCCTCCGCCGCCCCGGTTGACTGCCGAGCCTGGCAAAAAATGGCGCAACGCAAATCCCTCACAGTAATATTGAATTCTATATTGTAAAAATATAGATTATTATGCAGACAAAGAGGTAATATTTTTCAAGCGATTCTTCGCTGCCTTCTTCCGATGCTGACAGGTTGCCGAGCTGAAGCGGCCCCTTTTCTTGTTTGATAGTGCTTTCGGCTTGCGGCATTATGATGTGCGCTACGCATGGAAACGCTTGTCGATGGAACCAATTCCCGTAAAGGAGGTGTGCGTATGAAGAAAAAAAGCCAGGCGCTCAGCAGGAGAGATTTTTTCCACAAGTTGGGCGTCCAAGTGGCCTCGGCTGGGGCCGGTGTGCTGCTCGCACAAACCGCTCAAGAGGCCGGTGCTGCGGGAGCCGTCAAGAAATACGCCATGGTGATAGACACCAACCGGTGCACCGGCTGTCAGGGATGCACCATAGCGTGCAAGAGCGAGAACAATGTGCCTGACGGATTTTTCCGGAGTTGGGTAAAGGTAGGCATGAAGGGAACCTATCCGGACGTGAGCACCCATTTTCTGCCGCGCCTGTGCAATAATTGCGAAGATGCCCCCTGCCTTAACCTATGCCCCACCGGGGCGACCTACCGCACCTATGAAGACGGGGTGGTGCATGTAAACCGAGATGTCTGCGTAGGTTGCCGCATCTGCGTTGTGGCCTGCCCCTATGGCGCCAGGTTTCCCAATCCCATTACTAAAACGGCTGACAAGTGCGATTTCTGTTACCACAGGATCACAAAGGGCCTTCAGCCGGCATGCGTTGATGCCTGTACCGGCCGTGCCAGGATCTTCGGGGACTTGAACGATCCGGAAAGCGAAGTGTCACGGTACATGCAAAATCACAGCACCCAGAGGCTCAGGGCGGATTTGGACACCAGGCCCAAGGTACATTACGTTTACGCTGACGAAAACCTGATGGGACCTGACTATCACAGGTTGCTGGGAAGGAGTCGCTCATGAACGAAACCAGTCAATATATATTTTGGGTATCACACGACGTGGCATTGGGTTATCTGATCGCCTGGTACTTGTGGCTGATCTCGCTTGCGGAAGGAACGCACATTGTAGCCCACATGAGCTGGCTTTACTACCGCACGGAAGATTATCGCCCGCTTGAAAAGGTCGGAAGCTTTCAACCCTTCATAATTCTTGCCCTGGTGCCTCTGTTTCTGGTGGCGGATCTGGGGCATCCGGAAAGATTCTATACCATGTTCTACCACTGGCACTGGACCTCGCCGGTGGCCTACGGGGTCTATGTCATCACCCTGTGCATGATCACCTACGCAATGCACGCCTTCTACTTGTTTCGCCCGGAACTGATGCATCTGGCCGGGCAGCCGGGGGCGCTTCAGTTTATCTACCGGCTTTTGACCTTCGGGAAAAAGGAGAAGGGCTCTATCGCTGAAATCCGCAGGCGTCAGGAATCACGGGAACGATTCTGGGCCGGGGCCAGCCTCTTTTTTTCCTTCCTGGGATTGATCTACCTTGGCATTCTCTTGTCATCCTTCAAAGGCAGAGTGATGTGGCATTCTTCTGTAATGGTGTTCATCTTTTTTGCATTCGGTGCCTGTTCCGGCTCAGCTTTTCTGATTTTACTCACCCACCTGAAAAACAGCCTGGTCCATACCGGTTCAAAGGCTCTGACTGAACAGAGAAGATACCTAACCGAATTTGGGATACTCTTAAAGTATTCCGTTGTGGGGCAGGCGGCTGTATTTTTCATTTACTTTGTGCTCCTGCAGTACACCGGCATAGGCGGCAGGCTTGCGAGCCACGTGTTTTTCAGCGGTCCGAGGGCATTCCAATTCTGGACATTCCAGGTGGTCATCGGTCTTGCCTTGCCTTTTGCGCTGATGCTCTACCGAAAGATGCGGGGAAATGTTCTGGTGTCCTGTATCGCTGCGATCGCGACCCTGATCGGCACCCTGTTCGGTTGCGTCAACATATTCATCGGCGGCCAAATGTTGCCCATGACCCACTTCAACTGGGAAACGCTGTCGCCCGAACCAGTCAGGATGACTTTTGGCATAGCGCTCATGATAATAATGTTTGTGGTGTTCCTCGCCACCTATAAAATTCTCCCCTATGAAAACATTGAAAGCTAGCCCGAGGAGGAGCTTATCTATGGGTACCAGCAGAAGAGATTTTATCAAAGGGGCCATGGCCCTTTCGGCTCTTGCGGCAGCAGGCGGATGTCTGAAGGAAGAAAGCAGGATTAAGCCCTGGATCAGCGGCTCTCCTGATCCCGATCCTGTAAAAGCTGCCAAAGTGGTTCGTACCGTGTGCCTCGGATGCCACAGCGCCTGCGGATTGCAGGTAAAGGTCCAGGACGGGGTGGCTGTCAAGATAGACGGAAACCCATACCATCCCAATACCCGGGAGCCCCACATTCCCTACGATACCGACGCCAGGGAAGCGGAAAAGGTGAACGGAACGGTCTGCGCCAAGGGCGGGGCCACTATCCAGACCATGTACAATCCGTACCGCGTGCAACACCCGCTGAAGCGTGTGGGGCCGCGAGGCTCAGGCAAATGGAAGACCATCACCTGGGATCAGGCTTACGCAGAGATCATAAACGGCGGAGATCTATTCGGCGAAGGCCACGTGGACGGGCTCAAGGCCATCCGCAATTTCGACCCGATAGATCCGAACGCTCCGGAACTAGGCCCCAAGGCCAATCAACTGGTGTTCATGCCCGGCCGTATAGAACACGGCCGCAAGGAATTTACCGACCGATGGATGAGCGGGAGCTTCGGCACCATCAATAAACGGATGGATCACACCTCCATCTGCGAGACCTCCCACCACGTGGGCCTTGATCTTTGCTTCAAGGGCCAACACCATATCAAGCCGGATATATTGAACGCAGAGTACATCATCTTCTTCGGCACCACACCCTATGAAGCAAACTTTCCCATGCAGGCCCTGGCGCGCAAGCTGAATTTTTTCCGTGAACGGGGCGGAACCCTTATCATAGTTGATCCTCGCTTTTCCAATTCCGCCGCCAAGGCGGCCCGCTGGGTTCCGATCCTGCCGGGAACAGACGCAGCCTTTGCCCTGGGGATGATGAGATGGATGATGGAAAATGACCGGATAGACCTGCAATATCTCTCCTATCCCAATGCAAAAGCTGCCAAAGAAGGGTCCGGGCATCTGACATGGAGCGACGCTGCGATGCTGGTGCGCGAAGACACCCGCAAACTTCACCGGGAGGGCGATCAACTTATTGTCATGGCTGGCGGCAGGCTTGTTCCGGCGGAACAGGTCGCTCAGGCCGATCTTCTGGTGGATACCGAAATCAACGGGGTAAGGGTGAAGAGCGTTTACAAGATGCTGCAAGACCGGGTCATGGAACGTTCCATCAAGGACTACGCCGCAATTTGTGGCATTGAGCCAAAGCAGATCGAACGGGAAGCGGACGATTTCACCTCCCATGGCCGAAGGGCCGTAGCCGATTTTTACCGGGGTCCTGCGCAGCACACAAACGGAACTTACGCCTCGCGCACACTCGGGGCGCTTAATTTTTTGATCGGTAACGTGAGTTGGAAAGGCGGATGTGAGGCCCACGGCGGAAGCCACTGGCATGAGATGGGCGGTAAACCCGGCAACCCATACAAGCTTACCGACAATAAAGAATTCCTTCCCGGAGCGGTAAAGGCGAGCGGCATTCCCATAGACAGGCACAAGGTGAAGTACGAGGATTCCACAGAGTTTGCCAAGAAGGGTTATCCGGCAAAGCGCCCCTGGTTTCCCTTCGGAAACGACCACGTATATCAGGAGGTATTTCCCAGCATCGCCGCCCAGTATCCTTATCAGGTGAAATGCCTCATCACCTACTGGAACAACGTGGTGTATTCGGCCCCGGCAGGTGTCCAACTGATGAAGGCGGTAAAAGACCCCAAGGTGCTGCCTCTGTTTGTGGCCATAGATATCGTGATGGGGGAAACCTCGTCCCTGGCGGACTACATCCTGCCTTGCCGCCACTACCTGGAGGATTACGGCACCCCGCACGTGGCCCCGACCATACTCACCACCACCAGCGGGCTGCGGCAACCGGTGGTGGAACCGGTGTTCAAGGATACCAGGATGCTTGAGGAAATATTTATTGATCTGGCATTGAAGATGGGTCTTCCTGGCTACGGCAAGGACGGCCTGGGGCCGGGTAGGGATCTCAATACCCCATGGGACTGGTACAAGCGTCTGGCTGCCAACATCGCTTACGGGGACAAGGAAGGCGAGGCGGTCCCCGGCGCCACTGAAGATGAAAAGGTGCAGTACGTGGTGGCCAGGGGCGGTCGTTTTGAAGGCTACGAAAAGGCCTATAACGGCCCCTACACCAGGCACGCCTACAAGGGCCCGGTTTTCATCTATAACGAGAAGCTGGCCACCACCAGGGAGTCCATGACCGGCAAATATTTCGACGGGCTACCCTACTACGAGCCCATCAGGGATATCATCGGGCGACCCATCGAGGCGATGGCTGACAAGTATCCCTTTCACATAATAACCTATCACCCGGTCTATCACGCACAGGCCAGAACCGCCGCGAGCGTCTGGCTTATGGAGGTGACCCCTGAGGAATGCGTTCAGATTAACGCCGGCGATGCCGCCAAACTCGGGATCAAGCACAGCGATTGGGTGCGCGTTTATTCCGCAAGCCATCTGGAAGGTGTGAAGGGGAAGGCCTGGGTGACCGAAGGTATGCGTCCCGGTATTATCGCCATCCCCCATTCACTCGGGCACTGGCAGTATGGCAGCAAAGCTTTTGAGCTGGACGGCAAGAACAGCGAAAGCGCCGCCTGGATAGGTAAAGGCTGCTCGGCCAATCCGGTTATGATGGTTGACCCTTACCTGAAGGACGTGTGCCTGCAGGATCCCATAGGAGGCAGTTCATCGTTTTTTGATTCGCGGGTGGCGGTGGAGAAGGTGTAGAGCAGGTTTGGAAGGATTGCGGTCCTTCAGGTTTATATGAAAATGCTCCTTCCTTTAATCCCTCCCCCTCGACGGAGGAGGGAGGGGTGGGGGTGATTTTCATGCTTCGTTGTGCCCCTTTCAGGGCATGGGGGTTAGTTGAACAGAAGCGAAACCAGGATCCTGTGAGATGAAGCAGGAGATTTACCTTGAAAATACAATCATCAAGCCAGGGATCAGTGCCCGGGAATCAGGGGCCAGAAAAAGAGGTCTGCTCTCTTATCTGCGGGAAGGGGGATTTCCATGCGCGGGGGTAAAAAAATATTCCTGTCATGAACATTTGGAGATGAATAAAGATAAAGATTATACGGCAGGCTCAAAGGACAAGGACTTGAAGACCGCCGCCGATCGAGTGGAGCTTGAAAGGGCACGAGGGGAGGTTTACACCTTTTTTGCCGGTGCGTTTTCCCAGGAGCCGTCTAGAGAATGGGTAGACCGTTTGTTAGGACCAGCCGGCATGAGCGCCATCCTTGATTTTTGCGATGACCGAGAGGTTATTGAAGAATTTCGTGCCCTGATTTCTGAATATGCCCAAGGCAAATGGCAATTCGAGGATTTTCAGGTGGATTTTGACGGCCTCTTCCGTGTCCCCGGAGATAGGTATGTTCATCCTTACGAGTCCGTTTACCGGCAGCAGGAAACCACCGGCCGAAGGCCTGATAAATCCATGCTGATGGGTAAGGAGGCCCTTGAGGTATCCGAAATCTACCGGAAGGAATGCCTAGCGCCACGTGATTCAGAGGCCGTTTTTCCGGATGAGTTTGGCGTAGAACTGGAATTCATGGCTCATCTTTGCAACAGAGCGGCAGCCGCTCTGGATAAGAAGGAATCTAAGCGGGCTGCCGATATAAGCCGGGAACAGAGGGAATTTATCAGGGGTCATCTGTCCCGCTGGTGTTTTCCTTGTCTTGAAAACATTGCGGCCCGTGCCGAGACACCCCTTTACAGCATCTTTGCCCGAATGCTCACAGGATTTATGCGCGAGGAAGAGATTGCGGTCTCTCAAGAATGAGTATAATAGAGTATCTCGGAAAAAAAGGGGCGGCTTCTCGTCTATATGAAAATGCGCCTTACCTTTATCCCTCCTCATTGAGGTGAAGGGAATGGGTGAGGGTGATTTTCATATTTTGTTTTGCACGCCATGAGGGTGATGAAGGAAAATAACGGAAATGATGATAGGTTCATACAGTTTCGAGGAATTCAAGGAGAAGGCAGCGGCCTTCCACGGCTATCCGGCGCCCGGGCTCCTCATCGGAGGCTACATGGTAGTTGCCGCCCGGGCAGGCCTTGCCGAAGGAACCTTGTTTGAAGTGATCGTTGAGACGCCCAAGTGCCTGCCTGACGCGGTGCAGCTCCTGACCCAGTGCAGCCTGGGAAATCAGAGGCTCAAGCTCGTGAACCTGGGCCGATTCGCCCTGTGCCTCTTCGACAAGTTTACGGGGCTGGGCTTCAGGACTTATCTGGATATGGACAAGCTTGGAGGATGGCCTGAGATCAGGGGATGGTTCCTCAAGCTTGTTGAAAAGAAAGACCAAAACGAGGAAAGGCTTCTTGCGGAAATCGAAGCTGCCGGGGATTCCATCTGCACTACCCTACCCGTGCAGGTGGCCAAAGCATTTCTGGGACGGAGTCACATGAAATCTATTGCCCGATGCCCTCTGTGCGGGGAGGCCTATCCAGAGGAAGACGGTCCGGCCTGTCTGGGCTGCCGCGGAGAGGCCCCTTATGTCGCGGGAATTGCCTTGAATGGAATAGCCACAAGACAAGAACAGGCCTGAAACGTCCTTCCGAAAGAGTCTATCTGGAGTTGCCAATAGACATTGGCCTTTTCTTCTCCTTTCTATTCCATCCAGCCAACCACCGGGAAAAGATGGAATCTGGTGCCGCGGTAATCTTTATGCCGTCTTTCTGTATCGTGCGGTCCGTTTTTGATACTGTCTTCCTGAGATGAGGTTATATAGCTTCCTTAGCCTGTTGACTTTTTACCTGAAAGCTAATAGAGTTTTCGGGTAAACGGCTCTTCTGGTTTTTTCTTCCCCCTTTATCTTCTATTAGGAGTGTGCCCATGGAAAAGACTATCAACGAGGTCTTCAGAAACAGGGTGGCGCGGTTTGGGCCGAGGACGGCGGTCGAGAAGAAAGTCATGGGGGTTTGGCAGTCTGCCTCCTGGAACCAGTACCATGAAAGGGCCGGGGCAACTGGGCTGGGCCTTTACGACCTGGGGATAAGAAAGGGCGACCGGGTTGCGATCCTCTCTGAAAACCGCCTTGAATGGCTATACACGGACATGGGGGTGCTGGGAATAGGGGCCTGCCTGGTTCCGCTTTATCCGACCCTGGCAGCCGAAGAGATCTCATACATATTATCAAACTCGGGCTCAAGGGCCGTGGTCGTTGAAAACGAGGCTCAACTTGATAAGATCGCATCGGCAAGGGATGATTGTCCGTCTCTTGAATGGGCGATCCTGATGGATGCTTCCAAAGGGGTCAAAAACAGGCCTGATTGGGTGCTTGACCTTGAGCGGGTTATGGACGATGGGAGGAAGGAGCGCGAAAAGAACCTTGGCCTGTTTTCGGAGCTTTCAAAGGCGGTAGTTCCCTCGGATCTCGCGACCATCGTCTATACCTCCGGAACCACAGGCGTTCCCAAGGGGGCCATGATCACGCACTCAAACATCATGGCCGTGGTGGAGGCCCTCGACCGGATAAGACCAAGATATGCTGACGAAAGCGACTCAACCGTGCCGTTTCTCCCCTTAAGCCACGTCTTTGAAAGGATAGCGGGGCACTTCTATGGGATGTTTGTAGGGATCACGGCCTCCTATGCCGAATCAGTTGAAACTCTTGTTAACGATATCCAGGAAAAGAAACCCACCCTTATCCTGGCTGTCCCCAGGGTCTGCGAGAAGGTCTATCAAAGGATAACAGCGAAGGTCATTGAGCAGCCTATGTGGAGGCAAAAGGTGTTCCACTGGGGACACCGCACAGGCACTGAGATGGTTGCATTGGAGGAGGAGGGAAAGCAGGCTCCGGCCTTTCTTAGGCTT
Organism: Deltaproteobacteria bacterium; assembly: GCA_009993495.1. Lineage (GTDB taxonomy): Bacteria > Desulfobacterota > Desulfuromonadia > Desulfuromonadales > Geopsychrobacteraceae > Geopsychrobacter. Next base: position 8,184 of record JAACTI010000133.1, read on the forward strand.
AAATACAGGATCGCCTATGCCCTTATATTCAAGAAGCTTAAGGAGGCCCTGGGAGGAAGGGTTCGCTGGATGACCGCCTCAGGGGCGCCGACCGCGCCGGAGATCATCCGCTTTTTCAATGCGGCCGGAATAAAGGTCATTGAAGGTTACGGCATGACCGAATGTACTGCGCCCGCCACTATGAGCACACTCTCCTCAAGCAGGATCGGCACGGTGGGAGGGCCGCTTCCGGGAGTTGAAATCAAGATCGCCTCAGACGGTGAGGTCCTTGTCAAGGGAGGAAATGTTTTTGCCGGATACTGGGCCATGGAGCAGGAGACAAGGGAGGCCTTTACGGAGGACGGGTTTCTCAGGACGGGCGACATAGGAGAGGTTGCCGAGGACGGATTTCTGCGCATCGTTGACCGAAAAAAGGACCTCATCATCACATCTGGAGGAAAAAACATCGCCCCCCAGAAGATAGAGAACCTCTTCAAATCCGACCCTCTCTTTGAACAGGTGATAGTCCTGGGGGACAGGCGGAAATTCTTGACGGCTCTTTTCAATCTAAATCCGGATGAGGCTTTGAGGCTTGCCTCTGATAAGGGAATTCCCCCGGGAGCCATCGAGGAGGTTCTCGGCAATGAATCCTTTAATATAGCCCTCAGGGAAAGGGTCGCAGCGATCAACTCGAATCTTGCCCGCTTTGAGACCATAAAGCGATTCGCAGTGATAGCAAATCCCTTTTCAAAGGATACCGGGGAACTTACGGCAACCCTCAAGGTAAAGCGCAAGGTGGTGAGGGAAAGATTCAAGGATGTGATAGAGGAGATGTATCGGGATGAAGCCCCCGAGGTGAGGGTTATCTTCTAACGGCAACGCCCGAATGGGGCACAACGAAGGATGAAAATGACCCCCACCCATCCCTCCCCCGTCAAGGGGGAGGGAATAATGATGCCGTACCCCTACGTTTCGACGGCAAAAAGGGAGGGAATAATGCCGCAGCATCTCGACGCCTGGACGGTAAAAGGGGAGAAGAGGAAGGGGAAGGGGCGTTTTCACATAAACTTTTCCTTGAACGCAGGCTGACTTTGTATTAGGGTTTACGGGATGTTAAAGGCAGTGTATATCCGTTTATGGTGCCCACTTGTGTTTCATATCTGCCGCCGGGCTTTGTCCGGTGCCGATGTAAGGTCGTTTTTTGGGTATCAGTTCAATAATCCGGGGTAGGTGCGGCTCCAGCCGCACCTACAGAAGCTGATTGCTGGCCTGTATGTCTGGGTCTGCGCAAAGCCTCCATCCCAATTGCTGAGCAGATACGGTTTTGGTCAAGATTTGATGCACTAACCTAATTAGTAACAAGGAGGTAGAGAAATGATGGTTCTAAAGTGCGGTTTTTGTCTTTTTTGTGTGTTAATTGCAGGATGGATGCTTTCCACGACGCCTGTTTTCGGTCAGGCAAAACCCATTGAACTCGCCTACTCAAATTTCTTCCCGGCCCCCCACAAAAACGCGGTGCTTTCCGTGGAATGGGGAAAAGAGATAGAGAAGAGAACCAACGGCAGGGTGAAGGTAACTGTTTTCCCCGGAGGCACCCTTACTCCCGCAGCTCAGTGTTATGACGGTGTAGTAAAGGGCCTGTCTGATGTGGGCATGTCTGTCATGGGGTACACCCGGGGCAGATTTCCGCTGACGGAGGTCATAGATCTGCCTCTGGGTTACAGAAACGGTCTGGAGGCCACCAAACTTATCAATATCTATTATAAAAAATTCAAACCAAAGGAGTTTGACGACGTAAAGGTGATGTATCTCCATGCCCATGGCCCCGGCCTTTTGCATACAAAGAAACCTGTGACTAAGCTTGAGGATCTGAAGGGCCTTAAGATAGCTTGCCATGGCCTGAGTTCCAAGATCGTAGCGGCCCTGGGCGGCGTGCCGGTAGCCATGCCCATGCCCGAACGTTATGATGCCATACAGAAAGGTGTGGCAGAGGGAGGTGTGTTTCCGGTGGAATCCCTGAAGGGCTGGAAGCTTGCCGATGTGGTTGGCTCAACAACTCAGAACTTCGGATCGGCATATACCACAGGCTTTTTCGTGGTTATGAACAAAGATAAATGGGCATCCCTGCCTCCCGACATTCAGAAGATCATCGAAGAAATCAATGAAGAATGGATCATAAAGACAGGGCAGGGATGGGATGAAATAGACAAGGAAGGCTATGCGGCGGCAGGGGCAAAAGGCATCAAGATCGTTTCTCTTTCCAAAGAAGAGGATGCCCGCTGGGCAAAACTGGTCAGCCCCATACTGGATCAATACGTGAAAAGCATGGAGGATAGGAAACTCCCCGGCAAAGAGGCGCTAGATTTCTGTCAAGCCGAACTTAAAAAACTGCAGAAGTAAGATTGGTAAGGGAAAGGGAAGCTTCCAAGACATCCGGCAGGGGTTATTCATGCAGTGGTTGGTCAATAAGGCGCATGGGCTCAGTAAGGCCCTAAATGTTCTAGCGGGCATAGCTATTACCTTTATAATGTTCCTCACCGTATTGGATGTCATCCTGCGGTCATTCAGAAGACCCATTACCGGCACCTATGAACTTGCGGCCTTTTCAGGGGCCATAGTGATCGGTTTTGCCGTTCCTCTGACCACATTTCTTAAAGGTCATGTGCTCGTGGATTTTTTTGTCATGAGGTTCCCTTTGGCGATACGCAAAACGATCAACGTCCTGACGAGGCTTTTGGGAATCGGGCTGTTTTCTCTTCTGGGGTGGAATCTTATCCTGCTCGGAATGGATCTTTATCGCACCGGGGAGGTCTCCCTCACACTTCAGTTGCCCTTCTATCCGGTGGCTTTCGGGGTTGGGTTCTCCTGCTTCGTTCAGTGCCTCGTGCTCATAGCTCAAATCTTTCAGGTGATGGGAGACAGCTATGAGTGAGGTGACGATCGGGATTATGGGCCTCGCTACGGTGCTGGTCCTTTTTATGACCGGCATCGAGTTGGCCTTTGCCATGGCGCTGGTCGGATTTATCGGGTTCAGCTATATAGTTTCTTTTAAGGCCGGGCTGAACCTTCTCGCCAAGGATATATTCGATGTTTTTTCTTCCTACGGCTTCACCGTAATCCCTCTTTTTGTCCTCATGGGCCAGATCGCGTTCAATGCCGGCATTGCAAAGAGACTATACGAGGCAGCCTACCGATTCGTAGGGCATATTCCAGGCGGATTGGCCATGGCCACGGTGGCAGGGGCGACCGTGTTCAAAGCTATCTGCGGATCGTCTCCAGCCACGGCCGCAACATTTGCAAGCGTAGCGGTTCCTGAAATGGATCGGTACGGGTATGCCAAGAAACTTTCAACCGGAATTGTCGCTACCGTGGGGACACTCGGCATCCTTATTCCTCCCAGTGTGACTCTCATCGTCTTCGGCATAATAACTGAGCAGTCCATTGGAAAGCTTTTTCTCGCAGGAATTGTCCCAGGTCTGATGATCGCCTTTTTCTTTATCTGTATCATTTATGTGTGGTGCAGGCTTAACCCGGAACTCGGCCCGAAGGGAGAGCGGTCCACCTGGAAGCAGCGCCTTGTATCCCTGCCGGAGGTGCTCTGGGTCGTGGCGGTCTTTTTGCTCGTAATCGGAGGACTGATGTACGGGTTTTTCACCCCCACTGAGGCTGGAAGCGTGGGCACCTTTGCAGTGCTGCTCCTCTCTGTTGTGAAAAGGGACATAGATCTAAAGGGATACATCAAGTCTGTAGTGGAATCCCTGAGGACTGCCTGCATGGTCCTCATGTTGATTGCTGGCTCCCAGGTCCTCGGTCATTTTCTGGCAAGGACAAAGATTCCGATGCTCGCGGCGGATTGGATCATGGGGCTCCCTCTCAGCCCGGATGTGATCATGATCATAATCAGTATCGTTTACCTTGTGGGAGGCTCATTCATAGACGATCTCGCCTTTATGGTGCTTGCGACCCCTATTTTTTACCCTGTCATCATAAAGCTTGGCTATGACCCGCTTTGGTTCGGCATGATTATCGCCATCACCGTGATGGTGGGCGTGGTCATACCGCCTGTGGCAATCAATGTTTTTGTGGTCAAGGCCGTAACAAAGCAGCCGTTAGGCGTTATCTACAGCGGGGTGTATCCATTCCTGTTGAGCCTGGTTTTTTGCGCGTTTCTGCTGTTTATCTTCCCTCAGATAGCAACCTTTTTACCGGCTATGCTCATGAAATAGCAGGGGATTGAACTCCGCCTTCACAAAGGGTGATCAGAATGATTTCCGAACAAAAATACTGGAATCCTATCCTGGAGACCCTCCCGCGCGAAAAGATAAGGAAGCTCCAGCTTGAGAAATTCAAAAGGATTTTCTCCTGGGCTTACGAGCATTCGAGATTCCACAGGGCTCTATACGAAAAGGCGGGTGTCAAGCCGGAGGACATTCGCTCCCTGGAGGATGTCAGGCGCCTCCCCACCGTGGAAAAGTCCATGATGAGAGGGATTCAACGGAAGGACCCCTTTCCTTACGGGGATGCCCTCTGCGTGCCTCTCGATGAGGTTTCCGAATTCAGGCAGACAAGCGGCACCACTGGCCAGCCCGTGTATCAGCCCGATACGTGGCAGGACTGGGAGTGGTGGGCTGAATGCTGGTCTTACATCCTGTGGGCCCAGGGCTACCGTCCCAGGGACCGCGTATTTCTTCCCTTCGGCTATAACGTATTTGTCGCCTTCTGGGCAGGCCACTATGCGGCGGAGAAGATCGGGGCGGAGGTAGTCCCCGGAGGCGTCCTGGATACACAGGCGAGGATACTTAAGATACAGGAGCTTCGTTGCACGGCCATGATGGCCACTCCCACCTATGTGCTGGGCATGGCGGAAACTGCAAGGAGCAGGATGGGTATAGATCCGCGATCTCTCTCCATCAGAAAGATCACCTGTGCCGGGGAACCCGGGGCAAACATCCCTGCCACCAAGAAAAGAATGGAAGATGCCTGGGGGGCCAAGGTATATGATCATGCGGGCGCCACCGAGATAGGAGCCTGGGGCTTTGAATGCGAGGCCCAGCCCGGAGGCCTTCACGTGAACGAGCCCTTTTTCCTTGTGGAGATTCAGGATATGAAGACCGGAGAGTATATAGAGGAGCCCGGCCGCAGGGGGAAGATGATCATTACGGCATTTGACCGGATTGCGCAGCCCTGCGTTCGGTTCGACTCTAAGGACGTGATCGAATGGGCTCCGAATCCGTGTCCCTGTGGCAGGACCTCCCCACTGATAAAGGGCGGGGTTGTGGGAAGGGCCGATGACATCACAAAGGTTAAAGGGGTGCTTCTTGCCCCTTCGGCGATCGAGGAGGTGGTAAGAGGGATCGAAGGCCTGGGCGATGAGTTTGAAGTCATCGTGGACAAGCAGGGGGACGTAGACCGCATTACCCTCAAGGTCGAGATCCTGAGCGGCCGGGAAGGCGATCGCAAGGCGATTGAGACTCAACTTAAGGATCAGCTAAGGCTTAAGACCAATCTTGGCTATCTCTTGGAGTTTCATCCTTACGGTGAACTTCCAAGATATGATGTGAAAGCTAAGAGATTTAAGGATCTGAGGCCGAAGTATTAGGGGAGGAGCATTGTTGTGGATCTTGGCGACATTAGAAGCAGGATAGAGACCTTGAAGAAAATTGCGGAAGAACTGAGAAGCATGAGCGATGAGTTGCCTGCCCTCCAGCGCAACACGATACGCATTCTGGCAGGGATCAAGATGCTGGAGCTTAACTTCTCAGAACCGGCGGACTTGTGAGGCGCAATGATACATGAGACCGACTGCGTTCCCTTTGCCTGTCATCCTTTCCCCTTGACGGGGGAGGAAGGGGTGGGGTGATTTCCATCTTTCATTGTGCCCTACCCGGGCATGGCTGTCGGTTGCTCTTGGGCTTAAAGCATTTGATGCCGATGCCAGGTATGTTGTTTCTGATCAGGGGGTATCCTTTGCGATGCCTGATGCGGCATCTGCCTCTGAGGTAAGCCTTTGTTTAAGAGCCATAAGTCGGCTGCCTGTCTCATTGAAGGCTTCTTCCCATATACTGAAGAGCCCTTTTTTAAGCGCAATTGCTTGGGCCTTTGCCTCACCTTCCAGATATCTCCTGGCCCTTAAGTAGAACCTTAGACCAAGGAAAAGGCAGATCAACACATAGACACAAAGGGCTGCAAGCCCTGAGGCGGTAAATAGGTTTTTGAGCGTGGAAAAAAGGGCGATCAAAAATAATCCCGGCCCCGGGTTCTGAAAGAATGCTTCCCATGAACCGCCTGATGCAAGGGCCATCAGGAAAAACACAAGGCATGCCAGATAAATCAGCCTCTGAAAAGCGGCAAACATCCTTCTTCTTGCTGTAGTCCTTGAAGAGAGTGCTTCCCTGACAGCGGATGTAAAGTGTGCCTCCACCTCTGAGGCAAGCCCTTCGCTGTTTATTTTCTCATGGAGTGTTTCAAAAAATGCCCCGGGGACTCCCTTGGGGGTTCTCAGACTGTTTATGAGACGGTCTTCAAGATAGCCCAGATGCCCTCCAAGGGGCTTGAGCGCTTCGGTGATATCCTTTGGAAGGAGATGGTCGGCTATACTTGAAGCGCCTTTTCGGGCACCGATCATTAAAAAGAGCTTTCCCGGCCATCCGGCAAGGGGCAGTTCATGTGCCTCAGAAGCGAGTTTTCTTGCCTCAAGGAATCGCTGGCTCAGTTCTTCGATGGGGGCCTCGGCCGCCTGCATCCAAATGGCACCCTCGTTAGATATTTCGTTTCGAAAGGTATCGAGGGCATCCGTTATCGTGGAGACTGCAAGAGATCTTTTGTCAAGTGCCGAGAGGATTGCCGAGAGTTCCTGTTCAAGGTTTGCGGCCTTTATGGCGAGAATCTGTTTTTCGTCGCGCCTCTTAAATACCGCGTCTTTGAATGCACTGAACCTGTTCCATGCTGCATCCCCGAATTCCGCCTTACTTGCCGAGACGGCAAAGATCACTGGACTTTCAATGCCGGATGATGTGAGATAGCCAAGAAAGACATCCATCAGGGCCTTTAGCCTTCTATCCCCCTCATCCGGTGAAACGCCGTCAAAGATGAGATCCGTCTTGTTCAATACGAAGATGAAGTTTTCCCTGGACTTGAGCGTCTTTCCCAGGAGATCATGAAACCGTGCGTCCGCGTATTTTTCAGGCGACACCACCCAGATAACCATGTCCAGTTCGACAAGGAATGCGGCGACCTGGTCCCCGTGCTCCCTGACCAGGCTGTCGAAGTCAGGCAGATCGCAGAGTATGATCTCCCTGACCGAATCCGCGCGGTGAAGGATTTCCTTAAACTTTATGCCGGATGCTGCCGGCGCCTGGGCCTCGCTTGATGCGTGTCTGTAGATCAGCACCGCATCAGTATCCGGCCTTCTATGGCTTGTGTGGGCTATCTCTGAGCCGGCCAGGGCATTCATGAGCGTGGATTTCCCCACCCCTGTTCCCCCAACAATGCCTATTGCCAGGGTCGTTGAGCCAAGCCTTTCAAGCCGTTCCGCGATGGAGAGCGCCTTCTTAAGAAGCAGCGCCCTTTCGCTTTCATCCATCAGGAGAAACCCTGGGGTCTCAAGCATGGAAAGAAGGCGCGGCAGCCTTGTTTCAAGTAGTCCTTTTGCGTTAACCATTTTCTAAGCCTTTTAAAAAAAGCCTTTCCTGAAGCCTTTGAACGGCTTTAACGGCCTCAGGGCCGGGAGCAAGGCTGTCCACGCAGTCCGCGTAGCGCCTCCTCTGCTCCTCCACTATAGCCAGGAGCCCTTCCCTGTAACGCGAAGCCAGCTCCCTTGTAATTTTTTTTATCTCCTGGGTTGCGAAAAGCTCGACTGCGCCTTTCGTTATGAAGGGCGCAAGGGCCGATCCAAAGATCGCGTCAAGCACCGTAAATCCTCCTCCCACAACCGTTTCAAGGGCAAGGACCATGACTCCCCAAAGCATTGATGTGGTGTAAATGCCCCATTTCCGTGAGCCGGTCAGTCCCTTTGAAAGCCTTGAAAAGGCATCCTCGAGCCAGGACAGGAGCATCTCATGCTGCTGCATGATGAGACCTTCAATCTCTCTTTGTTCGAGCTTTATACCCTCCTGCCTCATTGCCCTGTGAAGCGGCGCATCCTCATCAAAGGGCGATAGATCCGTTAGAACTTCCCTGTTCAGTTTCTCTATCGTTTCACGGACCGGCGAGGTTGACCCTTTCTTTTTCATCCTTTCAAGTATCTCCTCGCGTGATCCGCTCACCCTGTTCTTTACAACACCGATCATCCTTAAGGGGAAGAGGACCAGGTCGCTCACAAATCTCCGGGGCCGGGCAAGCAGATCGTAGCGGTCAAAAAATGCCCTGATCTGGGTTTTGATATATTCCCTGCTTTCCGATGCAAAACGCCTCTCCTCAAGGGAGATAAGCTCCCTGGATGCCTTTGATGAAAGGTCCCCGAGCCTTCCTTTCCATTCTTCCGCCGCCTTTTGCTCAAGTAAGAAAAGTCGGTCCAGCTCTTTGAGATTGCCGGCGGCCCTCAAGCGGTTGATATCGCGGTTGCGGGAGAGAGGCGATGGCCCTTTGTCTGAGTTGATCTTCTCAATAAGAAAGCGTTTCAGGTCTTTTAAGGATTTCTGATCGGCCAGACTGCCTGACGGATCTCCTGGAATATAAGGGATAAGTGCGAGTGTAAGGCTTTCGCTTGTAACCTCCTGCAGGCTTAGTGTACGGGATACCTCATCAGGAGTTATATCCTCAGACACCTTGTTCACAATTAAGAAACAGGTCTTTCCCCGGGCGGTTTCCCTCTTCAGAAGCTGGTAAGGGGCTTCATCCGCGTATTTTTCCTGGCTTGTTACAAAGACAATCACATCTGCAAGGTAAGAGAACTTTTCGGCAGTCAGGCGGTTGAAAGGCTCAATGCTGTCAACATCGGGCGTATCAACAAGTACAAGGTTTTTCAGTTCCTGGGCGGAGTGCCGCACCGCCTGGAAGGTCCCTCTCGTTCCCGATATCGGTCCCCGCAATTCTTCCAAGGGAATCAATACGGGTTCGATGAAGGGGAAGGGGAATCCTTGCGCGATATCCTCATCCTCGTGGACAAAGCCGACGCTGCCGGAAGTTTTGGGCCTCTCAACCCCCGAGGCGCTTATCTGGGCTCCGCAAAGGGCGTTGAAGATAGAGGACTTTCCTGTCCCTGTTCCTCCCAGAAGCACGGCCCACAGGGATGAACGGCCCTCTTTATAGACCATGACAGGCAGAAGCTCGCTTAAGCCTTCAGCAAGGCCGGGCAAAGATCTGGCGCCCGGCGCAAGGCCTGGATATTGAAGGCCCTTTAATAACTCCAGAACCTCCCTGATATCCTCGCTAGCTAATGGCGCCTTAGGCTGCTCTCTCACCAAGTTGCTTAGTCCTTATATGGCCGTATTCAAAAAGGGCCTTTATTGCCCGGGCAGCCCTCTGGGGGCCGGGAAAGACAGGCATGCCCATCTTGACGGCGTTTTTGATGAAGGGATCATCCATCCCCCTGTATGTATAACCTACCACGGGTTTTTTGTATCTCTCAGAGAGCCCCGCAACGATGTTGCTCTGGCCCATCAGGAGTTCCCTTCCCCGGGTTGCGATCATATCCTCCGTCCATCCCATCTTTCTGAAGGCCCTGCTTATAACCTGAAATGGCATGTGGAAGTAAATAAGAAAACATCGGCAGCCAGGGTCTTTGAGCAGCACGGCCGGTATCTCGTTAAAATAGTGCATGGGATCCTTGCTGTAGGTTATGTCAACCGGATTGTTCATACTCGCCGTGTGCGGAACAAGCTCGCCCAGACCTTTTCGGGTTTCAGCGGAGAGGGATGGGAGTGTAAGGCCCAGCCGGCCGCAGGCATCTGCAGCCTCTGTGCCTGGGCCTCCCGAGTGGGTCTGTATGACTATGCCGTCTTCTGAAGGAGGAGAAAATGTTCCAAGCAACCACGCCATGTCGAATAATTCAGTAACCGATGAGGCGCTTATTATCCCGCATTGCCTGAACATGGCCTGGTAGATGGGGTCAGGACCAGCCATGGCGCCTGTGTGGGATTTGCCTGCCTTTTTGCCTGTCTCGGAGCCGGCTGCGTAATAAGCGACGATGGGCTTTTTGCGCACGATCTGCCTTGCCTTTTCCATGAAGGCCCTGCCTCGTCTAATGCCCTCTATGTAAAGGGTTATGACCTTTGTGTTGGGGCATGCCCCCAGATATTCCAGACAGTCAACAATATCAATGGTAGCCTCGTTTCCCACGCTGAAGCCGGTGCTGAAATTGAGGCCGAGCCTGTCCAGATAACTAAACATCTGGGTGATGAAGCTTCCGCTCTGGGATGCCATGCCGATAAAACCCGGTGAGCCTTCGTGCTCCATGAAGGTGGTGTTTAGCTTGTGATGGGTGTTGATTACCCCTATGCAGTTTGGCCCAAGAAACCGGATGCCGTATCTGTTTGCGACCTCAAGGAGTTCCATTTCCCGGGCCGCCCCTTCTTTTCCCACCTCTTTGAAGCCTGCCGTAACAATGATGGCGCTTTTTATGCCCTTCCTGCCGCATTCATCCAGTGTTGGGACTGCCAGCGCCGTTGGGATCACGAATACGGCAAGATCCGGAACAACGGGAAGGTCCGATACGCTCCCGTATGCCTTAAGGCCCTGAACCTCAGTCTCCTTCGGATGAACCGGATAGATAGCGCCACCGTATCCCAGCGCAAGGACGGAGGCAAGGAGATTGCTTCCCATGGAGGCTATATTGTTGGATGCGCCGAAAAAGGCGATGCTCTTCGGATTGGCGATTGGAAAAAGGGGACTTTCTTCTATGGATGTAAGCATATAAGGCCTGTTTATTAGTCTTTCACGAAAATAGATTTCCCGCAAGTTGAGCAATCATTGGGTGCATTAACGGTTATCAGATATCCCTATGAAGCCTAATGTGAGAGAAGGGGATGTTAGGAGAAAGGAGAACCAGTGTCAACCCTGCTGCGCAGATCAGTATATGCAGGTCAGGAATCTGCTTCTGCAGGTGCGCCTTCAGGCGCAGGGCGCACGGTTTTCGTGCGGCAGAAGCCGCACCTACCTCGGATTTTTGAACTCATAGGAGGGGACGGTTTACTGAACAAAACAATTTGACGAAATGGGACAAAACGTGCCATTAAGAGACGAACTAGCCGCCATGCCTCCTCAGGTGCAAGGAAGCATGTTATATGAAAATCTCTCCCGCCCCTTCTTCTCCCATCGAGGGTGTGGGATATGGGAAGCGGGGAGATCTCCATTTTTCGCTTCTCCCCATTAGGGCATGAAGGTTAATCACCAACCATATCAAAAGGAGGATTTCCCGATGTTCAGACCCTTGTCAACCGGAGTTATGATGTGCCTCGTTATTATGTTCTTCCTGGTATTACCCGATGCCCCGATGGCGGCGGATTTCTCGGGGGAATGGCAAGGATCTTATGCGAGTGGTTGGGATAGCGAGCTTTCCGGAACCTTGAGAGGTGTATTCACCCAGAATGGAAACCAGTTGACCGGGACGGTAGATATAGTTGACAGCGGATGCCAGCCTGAGTATGGCATAAATATTTACCAGGGATCATGCAGCGGTAATTATGCGCAATTCAAGGTTGATATGAATTGCTATGACCCTGAGACCGGCTATTCCGGAACCGTTACTTCGCAGTTCCAAGGCAGCAAGGCCTCCGGTCCTTTTTCAGGGAATTATCCCTACAACGATACTTAAATAAATAGTCTTGCACAACGTCAGTTAGTCTGCTATACCTTTCAAAACAACCGAAAGGAGGCAGACCATGTTACCAGAGACAGGACAGAGGGCAATGATCTAGCAATACCTAAGTTCGCTTTAGAAACCGGTGATATAGAGGGCTTCATGGAAGAACTGAAAGGTTTTCACCAGGAATTCGCAGACTGTTTTTCACGACAGGAGCCGAGGGAAAACTTCTTTCATTACATGGTAGGTCAGCTCAGCCAGTTGGAAAGGAAATCCATAGAACCCATTGCTCTAAATGTAGAAAATGCCAAAGTGAGAGCGCTACAGTTTTTCGTTAGCGACGTGGCATGGAATGAGAAGAAGATTATATCTAAATATCATAGTATGGTAAATGAAGACTTTGGTGACAGTGACGGTGTTCTCATTTTTGATGAGTCCGGGTTTGTGAAGAAGGGGGAAAACTCTGCCGGGGTAGCGCGACAGTATTGCGGCAACGTAGGAAAAGTGGACAACTGCCAGGTGGGGGTCTTCGCCGCCTACGCATCGAAGCACGGATACTGCCTTTTAAACAGCCGGCTGTTTGTGCCGGAGAAATGGTTTGGTGAGGAGTATAAGGAAAGAAGGCGGAAGTGCAGATTTCCCAGAGATCTCCAATTTAAGACGAAACCCCAGCTTGCCGCAGAGCTACTCAAAGAGATAAGGCAGGAGGGTGCAGTTGCCTTTCGATTTATTGTTGCAGACAGCCTATATGGAGGAAGCCCTGAATTCATAGGAGCAGCCGAGGAAACGGGGGTCCCTTACTTTGTCTCAGTGGCTCACGATACGTTGTGCTGGCTTACACAGCCCATGACCATAATCAGAGAGTACAAGTATAAGGGTGAGGTTCGAAGGAAGAAGGTGCTTTCAAATAAAATTGAAAGCAAGCCCTTAAGCTTTATGGCCATTGCCAAAAGCATCAACAGTTATTTCTGGTACCGCCGCAAGGTCAATGAAGGCACGAAAGGTCCCATCGAGTATGAGTTCACCAAGAGGAGAGTGATTCTGTCTGCAGGCAATCTACCGCAGAAGGAAGTATGGCTTGTTATAAAGCGAACTCTGGGAGAAAAACCCGAGTACTCTTTCTATATCAGTAACGCCATGATCAGCACCCGGTTGAAGACCTTTGTATGGCTTAGCGGTCTTAGATGGGCTATTGAACAATGCTTTGAGGAGACCAAGACGGAATTGGGCATGGATCAGTATGAGGTGAGGAAGCTACCGGGATGGTCGCACCACATCCTGACGTGCATGCTGGTACACTTCTTCCTCTGGCATCTCAAGGTCAGGTTGGGAAAAAAAAGCGCCAGCTATTACTCCGTCGCAGCTTAGGATACTTCTCAAGGTTCTGTTGCCCATACGTGTCTTTGATATATACTCTTCTATGAACTTGGTAAGATTGATACAATTGAAAAACTACCGTGCGTATTCGTCGCATAAGAAGAAGAAACTTATTCAAGTATCTGGATAAATATCGTTGTAGGGTTAAGTTTGTTGAATTGAGTAGTTGATTTGATACCTGAAAGCAGTTCTTGGCGAATTGGTCCAATGAGTTGAACTCTTACCTCCGATATTAATTCTGATAATTCATCGACGATATCGCTTGATGTTGTTTCATTTCGGCGGAGAGCAAGTGACCAGATGCAAGTATCAACTATTGTTTTCATTTTACTTCTCTCTGCCCCTTGTAATCGTAATCTTTTTCATACTCAATTTTGTTAAAAAGTTCGAGGATATTTTTTTGTTTTCTCCGTTGGATGTACTCCTCCAGCGCCTCTGTTACCACTGCCTTTTTGGTTTTGTGTTTTCCCAACAGTTGGGCTTGCTCGATAAGACTATCGTCAATAGCTAAATTGGTAGCCATCTTACACCTCTCATTACACAATTATTTTAAAGTTATAATGTGTGATTATTTGAAGTTTGGCAAGTGCTTTTTTACCCAAAGCATGCGGGGTGGCCGAAGCCGCAGGCTGAAGGCCATCAGCACCATTCCCTTGTTAGCTCCCCTTCGTGCGCTATTAAATCATGTCAAAGGCTTGGCCAAATCTTAGCCCTTCATTTCTCTGTATTCGCCTCTCCTCCAGTCGTCCTGATGAAGACCGAAGCCGAATACGCACCGGCTACGGCCCGGAAAATATCTCCCGACTCCGCCGCTTTGCCATCGGGATCATCAAATCCAAGGGCGTTCGCAGTGTCGCGCAGAAAATGCGACAACTAACACTCAACATCCGTTTGGTCTTCGATTACCTGCGCATGACCAAAAACTCTTGCCTTCCCTTGCGCCTATAACATAGCCGCAAGCTACGGAT